>NZ_JAWLNX010000040.1:0-44220 GCF_035320975.1 Saccharopolyspora mangrovi
CAGCTCGAATCGGCCCGCCAGCAGGTCGAGGCCTTCGCCGAGGCCGAAGGCCGCCGACCCCGCATCCTGGTCGCCAAGATGGGCCAGGACGGCCACGACCGCGGCCAGAAGGTCATCGCCACCGCCTTCGCCGACCTCGGCTTCGACGTCGACGTGGGCCCGCTGTTCCAGACCCCCACCGAAGTCGCCCGCCAAGCCGCCGAAGCCGACGTGCACATCGTCGGCGTCTCCAGCCTCGCCGCCGGACACCTCACCCTCGTGCCCGCGCTGCGCGAGGAACTGGCCGCCATCGGCCGCGAGGACATCATGATCGTCGTCGGCGGCGTCATCCCGCCCGCCGACTTCGACGCACTCCGCCAAGCCGGGGCCTCGGCGATCTTCCCCCCCGGCACCGTCATCGCCGACGCCGCCTCCGGACTCCTCGACGAACTCCGAACCCGCCTCGAGCACTGATGCCACGCAAGATCGACATCCACGACTACGCCGAGGGCGTCCTCGACGGCTCGCGCACCAAGCTCGCGCAGGCCATCACCCTCGTGGAGTCCACCCGCGCCGACCACCGCGCGCTCACGCAGGAACTGCTCACCGAGCTGCTCCCGCACACCGGCGGCGCGCACCGGATCGGCATCACCGGTGTGCCCGGCGTGGGCAAGTCGACCTTCATCGAAGCGCTGGGCTCGATGCTCACCGAGGAGGGGCATCGGGTAGCGGTGCTGGCCGTCGACCCGTCGTCGACGCGCAGCGGCGGCAGCATCCTCGGCGACAAGACCCGGATGGGGCGGCTCGCGTCGGACCCCTCGGCGTTCGTGCGGCCCTCGCCGTCAGCAGGCACGCTCGGCGGCGTCGCGCGCGCGACCCGCGAGACGATCCTGCTGATGGAAGCCGCCGGCTTCGACGTGGTCCTGGTGGAGACCGTCGGCGTCGGCCAGTCCGAGGTGACCGTGGCCGCCATGGTCGACTGCTTCCTGCTGCTGTCGCTGGCCCGCACCGGCGACCAGCTCCAAGGCATCAAGAAGGGCGTCCTGGAGCTCGCCGACATCATCGCCGTCAACAAGGCCGACGGCGACCACGAGGTGGAGGCCAAGAAGGCCGCCCGCGAGCTCCGCAGCGCCCTGCGCATGCTCACCCCGGTCAGCAGCTCCTGGACTCCCCCGGTCCTGACCTGCAGCGGCCTGCGCTCGCTCGGGCTGGACACCCTCTGGGAGCAGATCCGCCAACACCGCGAAACCCTCTCGGAAACCGGTGAGCTGGCCACCAAGCGCAGCCGCCAGCAGATCGAGTGGACCTGGTCGATGGTCCGCGACCAGCTCCTGGCGGACCTCACCCACGACCCCGAGGTCCAGTCGATCCTCTCCACCATCGAATCCCAGGTCGCCGAGGGCAAGCTCCCCCCAGGCCAAGCAGCCCAAACCCTCCTCAAAACCTTCCGCCGAACCTGACCCGACCACCCCCACAACCCTGATCACCGCCGCAATCGGCCACCCGATTACCGCAGTACTCAGAAAACGAACCCGGATTACGCCGGTATTCCGGCACCCGATTACCGGCGTAATCCGGGTCGAACACGGAATACCGCAGTAATCCGGGTACTGATTACCGGCGTAATCGGGGTGGTCGTGGTGGGGACCCCGGCGAGAGTGGCGGGCGGGGGAGGCAGATACTGGGTGGGTCATAGTGTTGTGCGCGAATCGGGACGGTGAGCGTATGCGGATCAGCGTCGATCCGGACTCCGAAGTACCGCCCTTCGAGCAGGTGCGGTCCAGCATCGCCGAGCGGATCACCTCGGGTGATCTGGCGGTCGGCGCGAAACTGCCCACCGTGCGGGCGCTGGCCGCCGAGCTCGGGATCGCGGCGAACACCGCCGCGAAGGCCTACCGCGAGCTCGAGCAGGCCGGTCTGATCGAAACCCGAGGCCGGGCAGGTACTTTCGTCAGCGACGCGGGCGACCAGGCCGCCGCGCGAGCCGCCGAAGCCGCGGCGACCTACGCGCAGATCACCCAAGCGCTGGGCATCCCCAAGTCCGAAGCCCTCGCGATCGTGCAAGCAGCGCTGAAGGCCTAGCCGACCTCGGCCTGCAGGCCTCGCATCGTGGCGATCTCGTCCTGCTGGGTGACCAGCACGTCCTGTGCCATCTCGTGGACCTGCTCGTCGCGGCCGGTGGACAGCAGCTGCGTCGCCATCGTCAACGCGCCCTCGTGGTGGGCGATCATCAAGCGCAGGAACAGCCGGTCGTAGTCGGGGCCGCGCGAGGCCCCGAGCTGGGCGAGCTGGTCGGGCGTGGCCATGCCCGGCATCGTCGCGTGGTCGTGCCCGGCGTGTCCGGCGTGCCCGGCACCGCGGGTGTCGAGCCAGCCCTGCATCATCCCGATCTCCGGTCCCTGCGCGCCCTCGATTCGCTCGGAAAGGGCGCGCAGCTTCGGGTTCTGCGCCCGCTCGGCGGTCAGCGCGGTCATCTCCAGCGCCTGCTGGTGGTGGGCGATCATGTTGCGCAGGTAGTCGACCTCGACCTGGCTCGCGCCACCCCGGTCCGGAGCGGCGCTGGCTACCACCTTCGGCTGGTCACCGGGCGCACCGGGCTGCACGACCGGGGGACCCGCAGGCGCCGGCGGTTCGCCCGCGCACCCCGCCACAACGCCTGTGACCAGCAGGATTCCCAGCACCGACATCCGCGCCATTTCCGCCCCTTCTGGGAAAACCGTGAAAAATCCGCCGAAAAGACCTATTCCAGGCTTAATCTGGCAACACGATACTGGGCAAGTGCGGTTGCCCGAAACCGCTGTCGGCGGCTGCCAGGGTGGCGGCGGCGACCACGTCGAAACAGGGGGTTGATCGGTTTTGATCCCGAAACCAACCGGCCGGAGGCGCGCGCTGGGCGCGGCGATCGGAGCGCTCGTGCTGGGCTTGTCCCTCGCGCCCGCGACGGCCGCGACGCCACCGAGCGACGGACCCGAGCAGTACTCCGCTCAGCAGGTCGCGCCGCCGAACTCCGAGATCGACAAGAGCGAGAACGTCGACCACGTCGCGAACCTGCCCAAGCAAGCCCCCTTCAACACACTGGAGGCCTACGGCACGGACATCGCGTTCAAGCAGAACATCGCCTACGTCGGCAACTACGACGGCTTCGTCGTCTACGACATCGCCAACCCGAAGAAGCCTCGGATCGTCACGCAGGTGCAGTGCCCGGGTGGGCAGGGCGACATGTCGGTCTCCGGCAACCTGCTGTTCGTCTCGACCGACTACCCGCGCAGCAACAACACCTGCACCAGCGAGGCGACCGACGCCGCCGACCCCAACGGGTGGGAGGGCATGAAGGTCTTCGACATCAGCGACCCGGCCAAGCCGCGCTACGTCTCGGCGATCGCGACCGACTGCGGTTCGCACACCCACACCCTCGTGCCGGACAAGACCGGTGAGAGCGTCTACCTCTACGTCTCGTCCTACGGCCCGAAGGCGGAGTTCCCGAACTGCCAGCCGCCGCACGACAAGATCTCCATCATCAAGGTGCCGCTGGCCGACCCGGCCGCTCCGGAGCTGGTCAACGCCCCGGTGCTGTTCCCGGACGGCGGCAACCCCGGTCAGCCGGACGGCGTCCGCGAGACCACGGGTTGCCACGACATCACGGTGTTCCCGTCCAAGGACCTCGCGGCGGGCGCGTGCATGGGTGACGGCGTGCTGTTCGACATCTCCGACCGGGAGAACCCGCGCGTGATCAACCAGGTGCGCGACGACACGAACTTCGCGTTCTGGCACAGCGCCACGTTCAACAACGAGGGCACCAAGGTCATCTTCACCGACGAGCTCGGTGGTGGCGGCGCGGCGACCTGCAACGAGGCCACCGGCCCGACGCGCGGCGCCAACGGCATCTACGACATCACCGGCTCGGGCGCGGACTCGAAGCTGGCGTTCAAGAGCTACTACAAGATCCCGCGGCACCAGGCCGACACCGAGAACTGCGTGGCGCACAACGGTTCGCTGATCCCGGTGGCCGGCGGCGACTTCATGGTCCAGGCCTGGTACCAGGGCGGGATCTCGGTGTTCGACTTCACCGACTCCGCCAACCCGAAGGAGATCGCCTACTTCGACCGCTCGACGTTCAACCCGAACGAGCTGCAGGTGGCGGGCTCGTGGTCGGCGTACTACTACAACGGCCACATCTACTCCAGCGGCATCCAGGAAGGCCTGGACGTCCTCGACCTGCGCGACAAGCGGACCGACTCCGCCAAGCACGTCCGCTACGAGGAGTTCAACCCGCAAACCCAGCCCGTCTACCAGAACTGACGCTCCACCTGCGGAAGCCCCCACCGGCGGTGGGGGCTTCCGGCGTTTCAGGAGCGGGTGAGGAGGTCCGGGACGTCGAAGGACAGCAGCGGGTTCCCCAGGTGCGGGCCCGCGGCGACGACGCAGCCGATGTCCTGCCAGAGCGCGAGCTGGTCCTCGGTCTCGACGTGGTCGACGCACAACCGGACGCCGTTCATCAGCGGGATCAGCGCGCGGAGCGCCTGGATCTCGGGCACGTCCGGGGATTCGGCCTGGTGCACCAGGCGGACGATCTCCTGCGAGAGCCGCACCGAGTCCACCGGCATCTCGCGGAGCAGCCGGAGCTCGCCCGGTGATCCGGTGAAGTCGTGCAGCGAGGCCTGGATCCCGCGAGAGCTCAAGTGCCGCAGGTTGTCCCGCGCCTCCTCGTTATCCCTGATCGCGGCGATCGGCATGCACAGCCGCAGCCAACGCGGGTCGAGCTCGGAGCCGTCGAGGACCTTGTGCACCACGGCCGCCAGGTCCGGGTCGCGACCCTGGTTCGGGCTCAGCGACACCGACAGCCGCACGCGGTGACCTCCGGCGTGCCACTCCGCCAGCTGCTGCCAGGCGGTCTGCAGCATCCAGTCGCGCATCGACAGCGTCACCCCGGAGCGCTCCGCGAGCCGCAGGCAGTCGGCGTGCTCGATGACGCCGAAATCGCTGGTGTCCCAGCGGAACTCGGCTTCCAGGGTGCAGAGATCGCCGCCGGGCAACCGGATCTGCGGGCGGTAGACGACGTCGAACTCGCCCATCTCCAGGCCGCCCGGCATGATCGCCGCGAGCTGGCTCTCCTCGCGCTCCTCGGGCGCCAGGTCCGGGTCGAACAGCGCCCACTGCCGCTTGCCCGCGGCCTCCGCGCGCCGCAGCGCGACGTCGGCGGCCCACAGCATGTTCGCCGCGTCGGCTTCCCCGACGTCCCGCTGCACCACGCCGATGCTGGCCGAGGCCGCGATGCCGCGCCCGCCGACGTAGACGGGTTCGGCGAGCATCTCGTTGATCAGCTGGGTCATCCTCGGCACCCCGGGCGTGCCGTTCTGCTCCCAGACCAGCAGCGCGAACTCGGTGCCGCCGAAGCGCGCGACCAGCGCTTCCTCGTCCTCGACGAGGTGCTCCAGGCGTCGCGCGACGGTCCGGATCAGCTGGTCGCCGACGGGGTAGCCGAGCCCGTCGTTGATCAGCTCGAACCCGTCCAGCGCGAGCTGGTACAGCGCCAGGTGGGCGTCGCGGGGCAGGTTGACCAGCGCCGCTTCCAGCCGGGTGTGGAAGAACCCGCGGTTGGGCAACCCGGTCAGCGCGTCGTGCAGCGCCTGGTGCTGGAAGCGGTCCTGCAGCAGGTGCAGCTCGGTGATGTCCTCGACCATCGTCACCACGCCGCTGGGCGCCCCGTCGGCGCCGCACAGCACGGACACGCCCAGGTAGCACCAGGCGGCCTCGCCGTCGGCGCGCACCAGGCGCTTGCGGTCGCTGATCCGCTTGGCGCTGCCACCTTCGATCAGCTCGCGGTAGGACGCGCTGAGGTACTCGGCGTCCTCGGGGTGGAAGAGCCGGTCGATGGTCATCGGCGCCAGGTCGTCGGCGTGATACCCGAGCAGTTGCCCGAAAGCAGGGTTGACCTGCACGAACCGACCGTCGAGGTCGGTGATGGCCACGCCGATCGGGGTGGAGGTGAACACCTCGCTGAAGCGCGCTTCGCTGGCCTTGAGCTCGCGGTCGGTCTTGAGCTTGGACTTCAGCAGCGCCTTGTTCAGCGTCTCCTGCTGGGTGAAGGTGTTCTCGCGGTCGGCGGCGGCGTACCCGGCGGCGATCTCGGTGAGCACCGCCAGCAGCGCGTCGACCTTGGTGTGGTCCGAGAGCAGCGCGTCCTGAAGAACTCTCAGGCTCACCGAGAGGCTTTCCTCGCCGGTGGCGTGGATTTCGACGAGCCGATCGCCGACGATCCGACCGGTCACGCCCGCCTTGGAGCTGTCCTCGAGCGCGACCAGGACGTGGTCCAGCAGCTCCGCCAGCACCTCCTCGACTTCCGCGCGGGAGAGGGGGAGGAACGAGGTGGTCCTGAGCTCGGACGCCCAACGACGTGCGGCATCGGACCGCCACACGGATCCCGGCGGCAGGCCGTCCGGATCACCCTCGCTCATCTCACCCGTCCGTCAGCGTCAACCTGGCGAAGCGAATCGACTTGCGCACCCGTCCGGCGGCGCGCACCCGCACAGGATACCGGGCGCGCGCCACCGGGACGTCATGGCCGTCACATCGGGATCGATCAACCTGCGCGTGATCAGTGCGCTTCCTCTAGGGTTTCGCCGTCGGCGACCAGGGCGTCCAGCTCGGCGGTGTCGTCCTCGTCGAGGACGAGCGTCCCGGCGGCGGTGTTCTCCTCCAGGTGCGCCACCGACGAGGTGCCCGGGATCAGCAGGACGTTGCACGCGTGGTGCAGCAGCCACGCCAGCGACACCTGGGCCTGGGTGGCGCCGTGCTTGTCGGCGACGGACCGGAGGGCCTCGTCGCGGCGCGCCC
Organism: Saccharopolyspora mangrovi; assembly: GCF_035320975.1. NCBI lineage: Bacteria > Bacillati > Actinomycetota > Actinomycetes > Pseudonocardiales > Pseudonocardiaceae > Saccharopolyspora > Saccharopolyspora mangrovi. The sequence continues at coordinate 6,814 of NZ_JAWLNX010000040.1, forward strand.
GGCTGTCGGCGAAGCCGGAGCCCAGCGGGAAGAACGGCACGAACGCCACCTCGGCCTCGGTGGTGGCGTGCAGCAGCGCGGCCGAGGTGCGGTTGACCACGTTGTAGAGGTTCTGCACCGAGGCGATCGCGGTGATCGACCGGGCCTCCTCGAAGTGATCCAGCTCCACATTGGACAGACCGAGGTTGCGGACCAGGCCCTGCTCCTTGAGCTCGTGCAGCGCACCGACCTGGTCGGCGAAGGCGATGCCGTCCTGCGGTCCCATGTCGCGCAGGTAGACCAGGTCGAGGGCGTCGACCCGGAGCCGGCGCAGGTTGTCGTGCACCTGGGCGCGCAGCGCCGCCGGGTGGTTCAGCGGCAGCCAGTTGGCCTCGTCGTCGCGGTAGGCGCCGATCTTGGTCGCCAGCACCAGGTGCGACTCGTAGGGGTGCAGCGCCTCGGCGATCAGCTCGTTGACCACCCACGGCCCGTAGAAGTCGCTGGTGTCGATGTGGTCGATGCCCAGCTCCACGGCGCGCCGCAGGACGGCGATCGCCTCGTCCCGGTCAGCGGGCGGGCCGAAGACCCCCGGTCCGGCCAGCTGCATCGCGCCGAACCCGATGCGGTTGACCGTCAGACCCGCGTCCAGCGGAAACTTGCCACCCAGTGCATTCGCAGTCGTCACGCCGCGATGCTGCTAGAAATCCGACCGCGCGGCAAGAAATGGTGCCGACGCCCACCTAGACGCTGTTCGAAGGATGCGGCGGAGCCGCATCCTCTTTCACCACCCTCGCAGCTGGCACCGCGGTGCCGTGCCCTGCGGGGGATTTCTGAGCGGCTTCGTGGCGAGTACGCCGCGACGCCGTGAATTGGCCATGCATCATGAGTGGCGCACGGAGTCCACGGAGCCGCTCAGGTTCCGCCACCCGCACCGCCGAGCAGAAGGACCACCTCAACAGCTCCTAGACCTGCGGCATCAGCAGCAGCCAGAAGCCTCCGAGGAGCAGTGACGCGAGCCCGAAGAGGAACCACAGGAACATCCACGCTCCCCCGGCTACGCCGGTGAGCCGGGCCAGCTGGTCGGCGTCGGAGTCGCCGGCGCGCCCGCGGCGGCGCTTGCGCCCCAGCTCGCTGAGCGGCCGCAGACCGCCGATGAGCAGGAACCAGCACAGCAGCGCCGCGCACAGCGCCTGCCACGACGGGCTGGCCAGCCACGACACCGCGCCGAGCGCACCACCGGTGACCAGCACCGACAGCACGCCGTAGGCGTTGCGCACGGCCAGCAGCATCAGCACCAGCAGCGCGATGCAGCCCCACAGCATCCACCGCTCGCGGTCCGAGGTCACCAGCCACGCTCCGCCCAGTCCCAGCAGCGACACCGCCGGATAGCCCGCGAGCAGCGTGAACACCATGCCGGGCCCGTGCGAGCGGCCGGTGGAGACCGTCAGCCCCGAGGTGTCGGAGTGCAGCCGGATCCCGTTGAGCTTGCGGCCGCTGAGCAGCGCCACCACCGCGTGCCCGCCCTCGTGGGCGATCGTCACGACGTTGCGCAGCGGCAACCAGGTGCTGCGGTTGAGCACCAGCACGAGCGCGATCACTCCGGCGATGAGCGCGGCGACGTTCCCGGAGTCGAGCAACCGCGCGGTCGCGTTCCGCACCAATTCGTCCACAACGGATCCGACCTACTAGACGACGAGGAACCGGCGCCACCCTACTTGCTGCCCCCTCAGCGATGGGAGCGCAGGAACCCGGCTCCGCGCCTCAGCTGAAGTAGTTCGGCACGTCCAGGACCCCACCGACGGCCTCGAACTCGTCACGGACCGCGTCGCGCAGGTCACCGTCGGCGAGGTAGTCCACTGTGGTCAGAGCGAGCCCGATGGCCCCGTCGATCACCGCCGAGTCGCCGGCTGCGGAACCGGCTGCGGCGGCGAAACCCTCGGTGTGCAGCGACAGGTTCGCATCGCCCAGCCCGATCATCGGGTGGATCGACGGGATCCGGAAGCTGATGTTGCCGAGGTCGGTGGACCCGGTCAGGTAGTCGGGGACGACGCCGCGCGGCAACGAGGTCCGCCCGCGCCTGCTCTGGTGCCCGGCCCAGCGAGCGGCGAGCGCGTCGTTGTGCCGGATCGGCAGGTAGGCGGGGTTGTGGTCCCAGTTGAGCTCGACGCCGCAACCGGTCATCTCGGCCGCGCCGTGCGCGATCGACTCCACCCGCCGCGCCAGGTCCTGCAGCGAGCCGGGCTCGGCGGAGCGCACGTAGAACAGCGCGGCGGCCCGGTCCGGAACCACGTTGGGGCGCTTGCCGCCGTCGGTGATCACGCCGTGGACGCGGTCGGTGGAGGGCATGTGCTGGCGCATCGCCGCGATGCCCTGGTAGGTCGCCACGACGGCGTCGAGCGCGTTGCGGCCCATGAACGGCTGGGCCGAGGCGTGCGCGGCCACGCCGTGGAAGACGATCTCGACCTGCCTGCGCCCGAGGAACGGGTGGGTGGCGATGTCGTGGGAGAACGGGTGCAGCATCACCACCGCGTCGACGTCGTCGAAAACCCCCGCCCTGGCCAGGTGTTCCTTGCCGCCACCCCCTTCTTCGGCCGGAGTGCCGACGAGGCTGACCCGGCCGCCGGTGCGCTCCACGGCCGTGGCCGCGGCGAGGAAACCACCGACACCGGCCGAGCAGATGATGTTGTGCCCGCAGCCGTGCCCGATCCCGGGCAGCGCGTCGTACTCGGCCAGCACCGCCACGTGCGGCCCACCGCTGCCGGCGCTCGCGCGCAGCGCGGTGTCGAGCCCGCCGACGCCGACCTCGACGTCGTGGCCGAAGCGCCGCAGCAGCTCGGCGGTCTGCGCGACCGAGCGGTGCTCGGCGTAGGCCTCCTCCGGGTGCGCGTGCAGGTCGTGGCTCAGTTCCAGCAGGTCGTCGCGGTTCTTGGTGACCCACTGCTCGGTCTCGGCGAGCAGCGCCTCCGCGGCGCCGGTGTGCCCGGAGCGCAGGGGTTCGGCCGAGGCCACGGCCTTCTCGGTTGCTGCGGCGACCGCGCGCAGGTAGGACTCGTCGGGCTGAACGGGCTGTGTCACACCCCGACTCTAAGCCGCCGGATGAGCGCCCACATCACCTCGAAGTTACCGCTCAGGATCGGTGGGCCGACGGCATCACGCGGTGGGCCAGCAGCGTCCCGCCGACCACCGCGGCCGGGATGATCAGCAGCTGCAGCACCGGGACCAGGCACAACAGGTAGGCGGGCAGGCCGAAGCCGAGGGTCATGGCCTTGTGCTCGCGGAGCCTGCGGTGGCGTTCGCCGAAGGCCAGGCCGCGCCGCTGGAACACCAACCCCACCATCTCCAGGCTGATCACCCACGCGCCGAACAGCGCCCCGAGCACGACGCCGGCGATCTGCCCGGCCACCGGGACGAACCCGATGATCAGCAGCACGACCGCACCGATCAGCGCCACGACGACGAGCTTGAGCGAGTCCCGCACGCCCCGGCCGAGCTGGCGGGCGAACCCGGCGCCGTCGCCGGAGGTGTCCAAGCCCAGCTGCTGCTCGGCCTGCTCGGCGATGTGCTCGTAGAACGGGCCGCCGATGAGCAGCGTCAGCGCGATGAACGAGACCGACCCCAGCACCGCGGCCGCTCCCACCAGCGCGATGCCGAGCAGGATCCGCAGGGCCTTGCGGGCGAACTCGGTCCAGCCGTCGGCGAACGGCGTCATCCAGACCGTCAGGTCACCGCTGAAGTAGATCAGCGTTCCCAAGCTCCCCAGCAGCAACAACGCGCTGATCAGGGCGGGGATCGCGCCGAGCAGCAGCAGCTTCGGATTGCGCAGGATGATGCCCAGACCGGAGCCCAGGGCGCGGATTCCGGTGGCGAACGAACTCATTGAGGGGACTCCCGTGATCGATGATCTCGGTCCACCGTAGCGCGAGGTCGGTGAGCAGATTCACCGATCGACGACGGGGAGATCGGGACGTGAGTTAGGTTAGCCTCGCTTGTGCGACAACTTCGGGCGGTGCGCCCGAACCGGATGATGAAGGACTCGGTGATGACTCCTCCCCCCAGCGTGATCGGCCGTCGTGGTTTCCTGGCCGGCGCGACCGGCCTCGTTGCGGCGGGCCTGGCCGCGTGCAGCAGCGGCGGCGGTGCGACCCCGAGTGAGAACGCCCCGTCCGGTCCCGGGTTCCCGGCGCGCATCCCCAACCGCTACGGCGCGGCCGACATCCAGGCGGCACCGCAGCGCGTGGTGAGCCTGGGCATCACCGACCACGACGTGCTGCTGCCGCTGGGCGTGATCCCGGCCGGCCTGACCAAGTGGGGCCCGTGGGACAGCGGCGTCGGGCCGTGGGTGGAGCCGATGCTGGGCGGGCAGCGGCCGAAGGTCTTCGGCAGCGAGGTCGACGTCGAAGGCGTCATCGCGCTGGCACCCGAGGTCACCGTCGCGTTGCAGAGCGCGCTGACGCCGGAGCAGTACAACCGGCTGAGCAGCTTCGCCCCGGTCGTGGCGCAGCCGCCGAACTCCATCGACTACGGCATCAACTGGCGGGTGCAGGCCGAGACCATCGGCCAGGCGCTGGGCAAGCAGGCCGAGGTCGCCCGGCTCATCGAGCAGACGCAGTCCCGCGTCGACGAAACCCGCAAGGCCAACCCGGTTTTCGAGGGCAAGACGCACGTCGTGGTCCGCACCGACGCCGCGGGCACCTACGCCGCCTACACCAAGCAGGACGCCCGCACGGCGCTGCTGGAGCAGCTCGGCCTGCGCCTGTCGCCGGCGATCGAGGGCATGGACAGCGGCGGCAAGTTCAACGTCAAGGTCAGCAAGGAGCAAGTCTCGCTGCTCGACGCAGACGTCGTCATCGTCACCACGGCCAAGGCCACCGACGTCGAGGCCGTCCGCAACGACCCGCTGCTGAACAACCTCCCGGCGGCCAAGCGCGGTTCGCTCGTCCTGCTCGACGACTACAACCTCACGATGGCCCTGGGCTCAGCGACGCTGTCCAGCATCCCCTACGCCCTCGACCACCTCACGCCCAAGCTCCTCGACGCCCTGTCCTGACACGACGCGCGCGGTGTCCCCCAGCAGCGCCTGGGGGACACCGCGCGCGAAAAAGCCGCCGCTCCTAGGCCTTGAGGGAGTCGACGAGCTCCTTCCACGGTTCCCACGGCGCGTCCGGCTCCGGCTGGGCGGCCGTGACCATGTCGCCGTCGCGACCCACCGCGAAGAAGGTGCAGGCGCCGTCCGGGCGGCTGATGGCGACCGGGTCGCCCTCGAGCTCGCCGCCGAGATCGGTCCAGGCCGTCCAGCCGCCGTGCGCGGCCTGCTGCTCGGCGGTGTGCACGGCACCGGCGGTGTCGCGGACGAACACCTCCAGCCGCCCGCTGGGGTTGAGGCCGATCGCCGGGGTTCCGGTGAAATCACCGCCCAGGCCCGACCAGGGCCGCCGTCGCCGGGCCGCTCCGCGCAGTACAGCTGCTCGTCGTCGCCGACCGCGAACAGCACCGTCACGCCGTTGGCGAGGGTGACGGCCACCGGGTCGCCCGCCATGCTGCCGCCGAGGCTCTTCCACTCCGACCAGCCCGCGCCCGCGGTGCCCTGCGTGGACATCACGACCTCGCGCTGGGCGTTGCGGGCGAACACCGACACGGCACCGTTCGGCCCCAGCGCCACGGCCGGGCGGCTGATCAGGTCACCGCCGTGGTCGTCCCAGTCGGTCCAGTGCCCGCCCCGACCGGCCTGGGCCGCGCTGTGCAGCTTGCCGTCCTTGCCGACCGCGAACAGCGCGAGCGCACCGTCCGGGCGCAGGACCGCCACCGGGTCTTCGGCGATCTGCCCGCGCAGACCGATCCACGGACCCCACTTGGCGCCCTGCTGCGGGCAGGAGGACGTGATCACCTCGCCGTTGCGGTCGCGGACGAAAGCCGCCATCCCGCCGGAAGGTTCGCGCGCCACGACCGGCCGCCCGGCCGGCTCACCACCGATGCCCAGCCAACCGACCCAGTCCCCGCCGGGCGCGACCTGCCACGCCGTGACGACCTCACCGGAGACCGACGTCGCGAACGCCAACAACGCACCGTCGCGACCAGGCAGGATCCCCGTCCCGAACATTGTCGGCACCACCGGCTAGGCGCAGGCGGCGGTGTCGGAGCGGGCGGCTGCTGCGGCGGCTGCCCCTGGTTCGGGGCCTGGCCCTGATTCGGGGGCTGGCCCTGATTCGGGGCTGGCCCTGATTCGGGGCTGGCCCTGATTCGGCGGCTGTCCGGGATGCGGCGGCGGGTTCGGTCCGGGCGGCGCGGCGTGCACGGCACGAGCTGTCTCGTCGATCAGCCGACGCGCCTCGGCTTCTCGCTGGTCATAGCGCTCCGGATGCGCGGAATCCTGCACGTCCTGCGCGAGCTGCCCGGCGCTGCGCCGGCTGTTCTCGCGCTCCTTCTTCAGCGCCGACTCGAAGAACTTCGTCGCCGCGTACCGCACGTCCATCAGCTGCTGCGGCGTTCCCCACCACTCCGGACGCTGCTGGAAAACACCGAGCGAGGTGCTGTGGCCCCAGTTGAGGTTCGACATCTGCGATTCGACCAAGCCGGTCTCGAACGCCGCCAGCATCACGTAGCCGGAGACCTTCATGTGCTTCCCGACCAGGTAGATGATCCGCATCACCGCCGGGTCAGGCGGCCCGGGATTGCCACCCCGAGCAGGCGGGCTGTCCGGAATGGGCGGGAGCGGCGGCTGGCCCTGCGGCGGCTGCGGCTGCGGAGCAGGTCCTGGCGGGTTCGGTTGCGGTGCGGGCTGGTTCATCGCCGCCGCCACGTGCGCCCGGAACTGGTTCAGGTCGACGTTGCCCGGGTCGATCTTGCCGGTCGTGGTCGTTTCCTTGTGGCCCCTGGTGTGCTCAGCGGGCACCCGGAGGTGGCGGAGCACGGCCGCGGTCGCGCGCACCGCCGCGTCGTACTGCTCGCGGGACGGGTGCTGCTCCACACCCTGGTAGTCCCACTCGAAGCCGATGTAGATGTCGTTGCCGCTCCCGGCAGCGGGCATCGGCCCGGAGGCCTTGGCCTCACCGGCGTGGTTTGCCCTGCCCGCCGCGACCAGGTGGATCGAACCGTCCAAGCCGATCAGCGCCTGGCACAGGGGACCGTCCAGATCAGGCCGCCCGTTGATGCACATGTTCAGCGTCGGCGCCGGATTCTGCGGCGTGGTGCGCGTCGCCGTGTGGTGTTGCAGCACGCCGATGGCTCCGGCGGACGGCCCGCCGCGGCACGGTCCCGCCACCCCTCGGTCTCGTGCACGTTGAGCCCGGCCGCGCGCAGCACGTCGAGCAACCAGACAAGTGGCTGTGGCATTCTTCCTCCCCTTGATTACTCAGGCCAGCTGGTCAGCCGCCCCAGACGTTGCGGAACGCGGTCGCGTCCACCAGGCCGCCGCGGCACACCGCGCCCCTCCCCCAGACCGACTTGATCGCCTTGTCGTCGCCGGGTGGCGTGAACTGGAGCGTTTCCGGCTCCACGCACGGGGACTGGTAGATGTCCCAGGTCAGGTCCAGTCCAGCGCTCTGGCTCTGCTGGATGGTGATCGTCGGCGGGTTCGCCTGCAGGCGGTTCAGCTTCGTGTCGACGGGCTTGCCGTCGTAGTCCACGAACTGCAGGCCGCCGTAGCCGCGGATCTGGCACGGCCTCCCGCCGTTGTTGGTGACCTTGAGCGCCATGTGCGAGCCGTCGGCCTGCGGGTAGTTCGGATCCAGCTGCAGCTGCAGCTCCTCGGCCGCGCAGGCGAGCCCGTCCTCGGCTTCGGGTTCCTTCGACTTCGACGGCGCCTCCGAAGAATCCGAAGTGGACTCCGAGCTCTCCGCCGCACCGCTCGTCGAGCTCTCCTGCGGCGCGGGTTGGGTCACCGTCACCGTCGCCGGTGGTTGCTGTGCCTGCGGCCCCAGCTGCCCGCAGGACACCGTCACCGCCGTGGCCGCGACCAGCAGCGCGGCCAGGCGCTTCCCCCTGGTTTTCAGCACTTTCGCTCTTGTCCTCCCAGTTGCGCATCGGCCTCGAAGGCCGGAATCCGGGCCGGGAGTCTTCCAAGCAGATCTTGCCCGTCTGGGGCATTTCGCGGAAAACGATAGGTAGATCACTGAATTGGCAGAACCAATGGCGATGGGTAGTCAGCAAAGAAACCCGGTCGGCGGTTGATCCGATCCGCGAGCAATTGTTAATCGCGCGCGAAAATGAGTGTTCCTACTCAGTTGCCAAGCATTTTCGGAATGCGAAGCGGCCGTTGCCGACTACCCCCAGAGGTCGGCAACGGCCGCTTTCGAAAAGGCCGCGGGCCCGGGAGGCGTTCTCCCGGGCCCGCGGCGGTGGAGAAGCGATCAGGCGATGATGCGGATCGGGTCCTCCAGCAACGAGGTGAACTGCTGCAGGAACGCCGCGCCGACCGCGCCGTCGACAGCGCGGTGGTCGGCCGACAGCGTCACGCGCAGGATCTTGCGGGCCACGAACTCGCCGTCGCGGACCTGGACCTCGTCGCGGGCCGCACCGACGGCCAGGATCGCCGCCTCCGGCGGGTTGATCACCGCGCTGAACTGCTCGATGCCGAACATGCCCAGGTTGGAGATCGAGAAGGTGCCGCCGGACATCTCGTCCAGCTTCAGCTTGCCCTCCCGCGCCCGACCGGCCAGCTCGCGGCTCTCGGTGGCGATCTCCGAGACGCTCTTGCGGTCCGCGTCCTTGACGACCGGCACCACCAGACCGCCCTCGATCGCCACCGCGACGCCGAGGTTGATGCGCTTGTGCTGCAGCATCTTGTCGCCGGCGAAGGAGACGTTGACCGACGGGTTGGCGCGCAGCGAGGTCGCCACCGCCTTGACGATCAGGTCGTTGACGCTGACCTTCGGGCCACCAGCGGCCTGCAGCCGATCGTTGAGGCTCGCCCGGAACTCCAGCAGCTCGGTGACGTCGATCGCGCTGGTCAGGTAGAAGTGCGGCGCGTTCTGCTTGCTCTCCGTCAGGCGCTTGGCGGTGACCTTCCGGATGTTGGACAGCGGGATCTCCTCGACGTCGTCGCTGACGACGGCGGGAGCGCTGGCCTGCGTGGCCGGGGCCGCAGCCGGCTCGGCAGCGGCCGGAGCCGCCGACGCGGCGGCCTCGATGTCGGCGCGGATGATCCGCCCGCCGGGCCCGGTGCCCTGCACCGCGCTCAGGTCGACGCCCTTCTCCTTGGCGACGGCCTTGGCCAGCGGCGAAGCCTTCGGCTTGCTCCCGGACTCGGCCGGGGCAGCGGTCTCGGCCGGGGCAGCGGTCTCGGCCGGGGCAGCGGTCTCGGCCGGGGCAGCGGCCGGAGCCGGGGCCTCGGGCTGCTCCGCAGCGGCTGGCTCGGCGGCGGGAGCGGGAGCGGCGGGTGCCGAGGCCGCCTCGGCGGCGGCGCCGGAACCGTCGCCCAGCACCGCGATCGGCGTGCCGATCGGCACCGTCGTGCCGGCCTCGACCAGGATCTTCTCCAAGACCCCGTCGTCGTAGGCCTCCAGCTCCATGAGGGCCTTGTCGGTCTCGATCTCGGCCACCACTTCGCCGCGCGCGACCTTGTCACCGACCTGCTTGTGCCAGTTCGCGATCACGCCCTCCTCCATGGTGTCGGAGAGCCTCGGCATCTGAATGTCAGTCATCGTCTTCCTCGGGTGAGCACGGGACTCAGCGGCGGCGGCCCACCGCGTCCAGGGTCTGGTGAACAGCGGTGGTCAGCGACTCCGCGGACGGCAATGCGGCACGCTCCAGCGGCTTGGCGTAGGGCAGCGGCACCTCGGCCGCCGCGACCCGCCGCACCGGGGCGTCGAGGTAGTCGAAGGCACCGTCGGAGATCGAGGCGGCGATCTCCGCGCCGATGCCGTAGGTCAGCCAGTCGTCCTCGGCGACGACGGCGCAACCGGTCTTGCGCACCGACTGCACGACGGTGTCCCGGTCCAGCGGGCGCAGGCTGCGCAGGTCGATGACCTCGGCGTTGATGCCCTGCTCGTCGTGCAGCTTCTCGGCGACCTGCTGGGCCACGGTGGCCATCCGCGAGTAGCCGATGATGGTGATGTCGGTGCCCTCGCGGGTCACCTTCGCCTTGCCGATCTCGGCGGGCTCCACCACGTCCGGGACCTCGCCCTTGGTGTTGTAGAGCGCGAGGTTCTCCAGGAACAGCACCGGGTCGTTGTCCCGGATCGAGGCCAGCAGCAGCGCCTTGGCGTCGGCGGGCGTGCTCGGTGCGACGACCTTCAGGCCCGGCACGAACGCGTAGTACAGCTCGATGTTCTGCGAGTGGGTGGCGCCCAGCTGCTGTCCGCCACCGCCGGGGGTGCGCAGCACCATCGGAACGCTGGTCTGGCCGCCGAACATGCCGTAGATCTTGGCGGCGTGGTTGACGATCTGGTCGAGCGCGATCAGCGAGAAGTTGATCGTCATCAGCTCGACCACCGGGCGCAGGCCCAGCATCGCGGCGCCGACCGCCGCGCCGACGAAGCCCTCTTCGGCGATCGGGGTGTCGCGCACGCGCTTCTCGCCGAACTCCTCGAGCAGGCCGGCGGTGATCTTGTAGGAGCCTTCGAAGACTCCGATCTCCTCGCCGATGAGGAACACGTCCTCGTCGCGCCGCATCTCCTCCTGGAGGGTGTCGTGCAGCGCTTGGCGATAGGTCATGAGTGCCAAGGGAATTTCTCCTGACAGCGGGAAAAGCGGCCCAGGACCGGAATTCCTCGTGTGGCGTCGAGGAATTCCGGTCACCGGGTTGCGATACGTGTGGCGGGGTGTCGCAAAAACCGCAAGGGGACTTGAGGAATCGACCCGTCAGTTGTGGACGAACAGCGGGTCGGCGGGCAGCCGTCGCGAATCGTTGGCGACCGGCGTGGCGTAGGTGTAGTCGAAGAGCGTCTCGACGTCCGGGTGCGGGCTGTCGTCGGCGAAGGCCACGGCGGCGTCTGCCTCGGCCTGCGCCTTGGTCTCGATCTCGACCGCGGCGTCCTCGTCGAGGATGCCCGCCGTGATCAGCTCCGCGCGGAAGTTCGCGACGGGGTCGGCCTGCTTGGCCTTCTCCACCGACTCCTCGCTGCGGTACTTGGCCGGGTCGACCACCGAGTGGCCCTTGAGCCGCTCGCTGACCAGTTCCAGCAGCGCCGGGCGACCGGTCTCGCGGGCCTGCTCGACCAGCCGGGACGCGGCGTCGCGGACCGCGAGGACGTCGTTGCCGTCCACCCGCTCGCCGTGCATCCGGTAGGCCGAAGCGCGCTTGTAGAGCTCCGACTCCGCCGAGGACTTGTCGACCGTGGTGCCCATGCCGAGCTGGTTGTTGACCACCACGAAGATCACCGGCAGGTTCCACAGCGCGGCGATGTTCAGCGCCTCGTGGAAGGCACCGATGTTGGTGGTGCCGTCGCCCATCTGGCACATCACGACCTGGTCGCCGGAGCGGTAGTCGATGGCCAGCGCGGCACCGGTGGCCAGCGGGATCTGGCCGCCGACGATGCCGTAGCCGCCGAGCAGACCGGCTTCGACGTCGAACATGTGCATCGAGCCGCCCCAGCCCTTGGAGGTGCCGGTGGTGCGGCCGTAGAGCTCGGCCATCACGCGGCCGGGCTCGATGCCCTTGGCGATGGCGTAGCCGTGCTCGCGGTAGTTGGTGAACAGCAGGTCCGTCTTGCGCAGCGAGCGCATCAGGCCTACTACGGTCGCCTCTTCACCGAGGTTGAGGTGGCAGTAGCCGCCGATCTTGGCCTGCGTGTAGCCCTGGGCGGCGCGCTCCTCGAATCGGCGGATCAGGGTCATCTCGTAGAAGTAGTCGCGCAGCAGCTCGGGCGATTCGCCCGAGAAGCGGCCGCGCTCTCCGGCCCGCGCCGAGGTGCTGCGCCGCGTCTTGGCCGCGCCGGTGCGCGTGGACGGCTTGCTGCGGGTGGCTGTCTGTGCCATCGCGGATCCCCTTTTCTCTTGCCTCTAGCGCTTCTTGGGCGGTGCGACGTGGACCGGCAGGCCGAGCGCGTTCATCGCGGCCTCCATGCCGACCTCGCCGAGGGTCGGGTGCGCGTGGATGGTCTCGGCGAGCTCGTCGAGAGTGGCTTCCAGCGCCATCGCCAGCGCGCCTTCGGTGATCAGGTCGCTGGCGGAGTGGCCGATGATGTGCACGCCCAGGACCTCGCCGTACTTCTTGCCGGCGACGATCTTCATGAAGCCCTCGGTGTCGCCGTAGCTCTGCGCGCGGCCGAGCGCGGCGAAGGGGAACTTGGCGGCGATGACCTCGTGCCCGGCGTCCTTGGCCTGCGCCTCGGTGAGGCCGACGGAGGCGATCTCCGGGTGGGTGAAGGTGGCGGCCGGGATGACGTTGTAGTCGATCGCGGCGTGGTGCCCGGCGATGGTCTCGGCGGCGACGACGCCCTGGTGCGAGGCGACGTGCGCGAGCAGCGCCTTGCCGGTCACGTCGCCGATGGCGAAGACGTGCTCGACGTTGGTGCGCAGCTTGTCGTCGACGGTGATGAAGCCGCGGTCGCTGGTGGCGACACCGGCCTTGTCGAGGTCGAGGCTGGCGGTGTTGGGCTTGCGGCCCACGCCGACCAGGACGTAGTCGGCGTCGATCTGCTGCGGCTTGGCGCCGTCCACGGTGACCTTCAGGCCGTCTTCGCCCTGGTCGACGCGGGAGACGGTGGCCTCGGTGAGGACCTTGATGCCGCGCTTGGTGAACGAGCGGCCCAGCGCCTTGCCGACCTCGGCGTCCTCGGCCGGGACGAGGGTCTTCTGCATCTCGATGATGCTGACCTCGCTGCCCAGGGTGGAGAACAGCGTCGCCCACTCGGCGCCGACCGCGCTGCCGCCGATGATGGCGATGCGCTTGGGGACCTCGGTGAGGCCGAACGCGCCGTCGGAGGTGATCACGCCGGGCAGGTCCGCGCCGGGCAGCGGCAGCTGCACGGGGACCGAGCCGGTGGCGATGATGACGTCGGTGGCCTTGACCTGCTCGATCGGCTTCGCACCGGTCGGCTCGGCGGCGTAGCGGGGGCCGTCGGCGCCCAGCGGGGACTCACCGGTGGCGTAGACGTCCACGGTGGTCGGGCCGGTGAAGCGGGCGTGGCCGTTGATGACGGTGACGCCGTTGCCCTTGAGCAGGCCCGCGACGCCGTCGGTCAGGCCCTTGACGACGCTGGCCTTGCGGCGGGTGATCGCGTCGTAGTCGACGCTGACGCCCTCGACGTTCACGCCGAAATCGGCGGCGTGCAGCACCGTTTCGTAGACCTCGGCGGAGCGCAGCATGGCCTTGGTCGGGATGCAGCCCCAGTTCAGGCACACACCCCCGGGCCGCTCCTTCTCCACCACGGCTACCGAGAGGCCGCGCTGCGCGGCCCGGATCGCGGCGACGTAGCCACCGGGGCCGCCGCCCACAACCAGAAGGTCGAACTCCTGCACTTCGCTGTGCTCCTTTGAACGCACGCGCCGAATTACCGAAGACCCGAGAGCGGGCCGTTCTTACCCAGAGTGTCGTGAGCACGACCACTTCGGCGCTATGCCCAGCCGCCCAGACTTCAGGACGACCGACTGTGCACTCCGCACAGCACATGCCGTGACGGGCACAACACGTGCTCGTTCGGTCACCGAAGGCGTCCGCGATCCCGATCACATGCTGAACGCTTTCAGGCACAAAACCCCAGCGCCTGCGGTTACGCCCTCCACCTGCGAAAAGAACCCAAAATTTTCCAACTATGCCCACTGCACAATCGCCGCGTCGTAACCTGAGGGACGTCACGGAGCGACGCACGATCTCCAGCGGCTCGACCTTCGAAGATCAGATCGGGTACGCGGGCGCCGTGATCGACGGCGACCGCGTGCACGTGGCCGGCACGACCGGCTCCGACTACACCGCCATGACCATCTCGGACGACGTGGTGGAGCAGACCGAGCAGTGCATGCGCAACATCGGCGGGGTGCTGGCCGAGGCGGGCTGCACCCTCGCCGACGTGGTCCGCGTCCGCTACTTCCTGCCGAACCGCGACGACTTCCCGGCCTGCTGGCCGGCGCTGCGCCGCCACTTCGGCGAAACCCGCCCAGCGGGAACCATCCTCATCTGCGACCTCATCGACCCCCGCATGAAGATCGAGATCGAGGTCGAAGCCCGCCGCACGACCGCGTAGGACGCGTCGAGTTCCGGGATCACGGATTACCGCCGTGATCCGCGCCCCGATTACCGCCGTAATCCGTTACCGGAATACGGCGGTAATCCGTGTTCCCCAGAACCGCCTCAATCCGCGGCCGGAAAAGCGCCGTGTTCGGGATGCGTCGAGACCTGGGCGGGTGGCCGGGTCAGCTCTGCTGGTCGTTGCGGAGGTCGAGGGTGGAGAGGGCGAGGGAGAGGGAGACGTAGGCCGTGCGGCCGTGGAGGGGTTGGCCGATGAGGGTGGTGACGCGGTGGAGGCGGTTGAGGACCGTGTTGCGGTGGCAGTGCAGGCGGACCGCGGCGTTGGCCGTGGAGCAGTTCTCCTCCAGCCAGGCCGTGAGGGTGTCCAGGAGCATGTCGCGCTCCTTGACCGGCAGGGCCAGGACCGGGCCGAGCTGGGTTTCCAGCAGCCGCTGCGCCAGGTCCGGCGACTGCACCAGCAACGCCTCCGGGAAGCGCTCTTCGAGCGTCACCAGTTCCGCCGCGCCGTGCGGCGAGGTGCCCAGCGTGGTGAGGGCGAGCTGGTGGGCGAGGCCGATCTCGGCGAGCCCCTGCACCTTCGGTGAGACCGCGACGCGGGCGCGGGCCAGCGGCCGCAGCGCGTCCAGCGCCAACTCCGCGGGGTGGTGCTCGAGGGCGATCAGGCCGACGAGCGAATCCGCGCGGACCTGCCAGACCGAGCGGAAGTGCAGCGCCGCCAAGGCTTCCGAGTGCCCGCGCAGCGCGAAGGCGCCGTCGTCGGCCATCTCCGCGACCACCACCAGGTACGCGCCGCCGGTGGGCAGGTCGAGCTCCTTGGCGGTGCGCTGGGCGAAGGCGACGTCGCGGGCGCGACCGGCCAGCAGGTCCTCCACCAGGGCGTGCCGCCGCTGGTCGTCGCGTCGCAGCCGCTCCAGCTCGGTGCTGCGGTAGAACGTCGACAGCGTCGACGACAGGCCGTCGATGACCCGCCAGATCGAGGTGGCCACGCCCAGCACCGCGTCCGGGTCAGCACCGTCGCGGTGCGCCTGGTCGACCAGCGCCTCCCACACGACGCGCCCGCCCAGCCGGAACGTCCGCAGCATCACCTCCAGTGGCACGCCCTGCTCGGCTCGGCGGCGGCCGATGGCCGCGGCGACGTCGTCGTCGCGGTCGGAGATGTCGACCTCGCCGCTGAGGATCTGCAGGATCCGCTCCAGGTACTGGCGGCAGCCCTCCCACAGGTCCTCCCGGGGAACCGGCCGGTAGTCGGTCCACTCGGGGTTGTCGGTGAAGATCGCGGACATCAAGCGCTCGGTGAGCGCCGGGACGTCGTCCAGCCCGGCTTTGGCCAGCGCGTGCGTCACGTTGGGGAGATCGGCAGGATCGGCTACCACGCCCTGCAACGATACCGGTCAGAGCGATGCGGCGAGGCCACGAGCACAGATCTCCCCTTCCGGGAGCCACCGGTCGCCCGTGATTCCGGAGCGTGACCGACCGATCACCCTTTGCGATCTTTCGGGTGATCCACTAGGGTCGAAACGCCTTCCGCGCCAGGATGTTCCGCGTCACACGAGGAATTGTGGCGACGCCGCTAACGTTGCCCCTGCCTGCGGCGACACCTGGTGTGGGACGCCGGCTCCGGCGTCCGCCGAGAACCTCGACTTCACCTTCCAGCACGACATTTCAGGGAGAGCAGCGCCATGCAGAGCAACAGCCGCACGATCGTGTCGGTTGTAGGGACGGTTTCGATGGTCGTGCTGACCGTTCTGCTCGCGGTGTCCAATCCCCCGACCGATACGGGCCAGCACATCCAACCCGCCGCGAACCAGGCCCCGATCGTCGAGAGCCGCTAAGCCTCGCGGCGGACGTCTCGGGCCGGTTTGTCGTTGCGCAGGCCGGAGAACCTGGGGTGCCGGAGCTTGCCGTCGTCGGTCCACTCGCTGAACCCGACCTCGGCGACGAGCTCCGGTTCGGCCCAGTGCGCGCCCGGTTCGCGGACCTCGTCGACGAATGGTGACGCCGTGCGGGACCGCTCGTCGAGCTTCCCCCGCAGCTCGCGCAGGGTCCGCTCGTCGTAGCCGGTGCCGACCTTGCCCGCGTAGCGCAGACCGGTGCCGTCGTAGTAGCCGACCAGCAGCGCGCCGAAGCCGGACCGCGAACCCTTGGGATCGGTGTAGCCGCCGATCACGAACTCCTGGCCGGACACGCACTTGAACTTCAGCCAGTCCCGGCCGCGCCCAGAGCGGTAGGGCTGATCGGCCCGCTTGGCGATCAGCCCTTCCCAGCCGCGCGCGCACGCCTGCGCGAGGAACTCCACGC
The DNA here is from genome assembly GCF_035320975.1 of Saccharopolyspora mangrovi. Taxonomy (NCBI): domain Bacteria; kingdom Bacillati; phylum Actinomycetota; class Actinomycetes; order Pseudonocardiales; family Pseudonocardiaceae; genus Saccharopolyspora; species Saccharopolyspora mangrovi. The sequence goes on from NZ_JAWLNX010000040.1 coordinate 23,216, forward strand.
CGTCGCCGTTGCGGTGCCTGCTGAAGCGCAGCGGGTCGGTGAACTCGAAGCACTCGTGCAGCAGCCGCTTGCGGGTGCGCAGCGGCAGGCCGGTCAGGTCCACGCCGCCGAAGGCGATCAGGTCGAAGACGTAGTAGTGGACCGCGACCCCGGTGCGTCGCGCGGTGGTGGCGTCGGTGAGGTGCATCCGCTTCTGCAGCCTGGCGAAGCTCGTCCGGTCGCCTTCGAAGGCCACCACCTCCCCGTCGACCACGAAGCTCGACGCGCCCTGGGCGGCCAGGGCGTCGGCGATCTCCGGGTAGGAGGCGTCGACGCGCTTGCGGTTGCGCGACCACAGCTGCGGCTCGCCGCCGTCGGCTCCGGCGATGAGCCGCACGCCGTCGAGCTTGCGCTCGTAGATCCAGCTCTCGTCGGAGAACTCGTGCCGGGTGAGCGTGGCCAGCTGCGGCGAGTGCCACGTCCCGCCTGGCCAGGCCCGCAGCGCGGCGCGCGAGTCCTCGTCGAGCATGCCTGCCGGATCGGTCACGCGCGCCAGCATCACCCCTGGCCGGATCACCGACAAGCTGAGAGCTCGCTGTGAAGGTGCTGTGAGTGGCACCCCGCAGAATTTCTCGACCGGGTGAATGAGCGAGACTGTTTTGGTCGGTTCCCCTCACAAACCGCCGAAGGTGAATGCGCACGATGTCGAAGAACCAGAACCCGGTGACCCAGAAGAGCGGGCTCTCCACCAACGTCATCCTGACCGTCGTGGTGGTGGTCGTCGCAGTGGTGGTGATCGGTGGTGTGCTGCTGTTCAACCGCAGCGGTGACGGCGGCAGCGGCACTAGCGCTTCGCAGCCCCCGGTGGCCGCCGAGGTGCTGCGCAAGCCCGACAGCAACGTGCTCACCGAGACGCCCGGCGCCAAGGTCACCGTGGTCGAGTTCGTCGACTACCAGTGCCCGGTGTGCCAGAACTACTACTCGCAGTTCATGAAGAAGATCGAGGCCGAGTACGCGGGGCGGATCACCTTCGTCACCCGCAACTACCCGCTCGAGATGCACCCCTTGGCGCAGCAGGCCGCGCGCGCGGCCGAGGCGGCGGCGCTGCAGGGCAAGTACAAGGAGATGTACCACGCCCTGTTCGACAACTGGGCCCAGTGGGCCGTCGACGGCCAGGAGGCCAGCAGCGACGAGGCCGAGGCCACCGCGCACTTCGAGCAGTACGCGCAGCAGATCGGCCTGGACGTGAACCGCTACAAGCAGGACGTGGTCTCCCCCAACGTCCAGTCCAAGATCGACCGCGACGTCGCCGACGGCAACGCCGCCAAGGTGAGCGGCACGCCGACGATCTTCCTCAACGGCCACCAGTTCGAGCAGGGCAACGCGCAGACCTTCGGCGAGGTCGAGCAGAAGTTCCGCGCGCAGCTGGACCAGGAGCTGGCGAAGTGACCGCCGCCCACGCCGTCGAGCCGGCCACCTCCGACGCGCAGCCGTCCGCGGCCCCGCCGCGCGGCCTGGCGTGGCTGTACGTCGTGGGCGGCGCGATCGGGTTCATCGCCGCGTTCGCGCTGATCGTCGAGAAGATCGAGAAGATCTCCAACCCCGACTACGTGCCCTCGTGCAGCCTCAACCCGATCGTCTCCTGCGGTTCGGTGATGGACAGCTCGCAGGCCGCCCTGCTGGGCTTCCCGAACCCGCTGATCGGCGTCGCCGCGTTCCCGGTGGTCATCACCGGGGGCGTGGCGGTGCTGGCCGGGTTCCGGCCGCCGCGCTGGTTCTGGGTGGGCATGCAGGCCGGGACGACGCTGGCCGTGGTGTTCATCCACTGGCTGATCGTGCAGAGCCTCTACTCGATCGGCGCGCTGTGCCCGTACTGCATGGTCGTCTGGGCGGTCACGATCCCGCTGTTCTGGTACACGACCCTGCACAACCTGCGCGAAGGCCACCTCGGCGGCGGCCGCTCGCTCGGCGCGGCGCTGAGCCGGTTGCACAGCGTGGTAGTCGTAGTGTGGTACGTCGTGATCGTGGCTCTGATCCTGCAGCGCTTCTGGGACTTCTGGACGAGCCTCTGACCGGCCGTCCGTTTGCACGATCGGGGTCACGGGTACCAGGTAACCGCAAGGGCAGGTCACCGCGAGTGAACGCCGCTCCGAGACGAGGTGGTCGGCGAAATGAGCGTGGAACGCGAGGTCGCGCAGGTCGAGCCTGCGACTTCCGCTCCCAACCAGGTCGAGGTCCGGGTCAGGGCTGAACCCGGGCAGCTGTCGGTGATGCGGGCCGTCGTGGGCGACTTGGCGATGCGCGCCGACCACGACGTCGACTCGATCGCGGACCTGCGGTTGGCCGTGGACGAGGCGTGCTCCTCGCTGGTGCGGCTGGCCGCACCGGAAGCCACCCTGGTCTGCCGGTTCCAGTTGATCGGTGACCGGCTTTCCATCTCCGCAGAAGTGCGCAGCAAGGACGATTTCGGGCCCCGCAAGGACACTTTCAGCTGGCGCGTGCTCAGCGCCCTGGCCGACGCTGTGTCAACCTCGGTCGAGTCGGATCCCACTGCCGACGGCAGTCACCTGGTGCGGATCGAGTTGACCAAGGGACGGACGGCTCAGGTGTGAAACGGGCGGATTCCACTCAGTCGCGCAACGAGCGCTACGAGAGGCTGGCGCCGCTGTTCGGCGAGCTCGCGAAGCTGGACGAGAAGGATCCACGACACGCGGAACTGAGGGACAAGCTGGTCACCGAGCACATGCCGGTGGCCGAGCACATCGCCCGGCGCTTCAGCCACCGGGGTGAATCCCAGGAGGACCTCACCCAGGTCGCGGTGCTGGGCCTGATCAACGCGGTCGACCGCTTCGACCCGGAGCGCGGCGTCGACTTCCTCTCCTACGCCGTGCCGACGATCATGGGCGAGGTCCGCAGGCACTTCCGCGACACCGGCTGGGCGGTGCGGATGCCGCGTCGCCTGCAGGAACTGCACCTGTCGGTCTCGTCCGCGATCGCCCGGCTCTCGCAGGAGCTGGGCCGCGCCCCCACCCCCAGCGAGCTGGCCAAGCACCTCGGCATCAGCACCGACGAGGTCTACCACGGCCTGGAAGCCGGCAACGCCTACCGCAGCGCGTCGCTGGACGAGCTGCTCACCGACACCGACGAGATCCCGCTCGGTGACGCCATCGGCTCCGACGACGCCGAGCTGGCCGAGGTGGAGAACCGCGAGATGGTCCGGCCGCTGCTGGAGGAGCTCCCCGAGCGGGAGCGCCGCATCCTGGTGATGCGCTTCTTCCGGGGCATGACCCAGACGCAGATCGCCGAGCAGGTCGGCATCTCGCAGATGCACGTCTCCCGCCTGCTGTCGCGGACCCTGGTGTGGCTGCGGCAGCGCCTGGAGGACGACGCGCACGCTCCGCAGCCGACGGAGTGACCAAGATGAGTAGAAGAGCGGAGTTCCCGCGCCGTCACGTCGGCTAGCGTTGTTCTTGATCGAGGCAGAGCAGCCTAGGGAGGACACATGGGTGTGCGAATCGACCTGGCCAGGCTCGCGGGCAACACCGACCACCCGGACCGGTCGGCGGACGAGCCGGTGACGACGCGTCGCCCGTTCCCGCTCGCACGCCTGCTCCGCCGCAAGGCGGAACCGACCGGCAGGACCGGCTCCTGATGTGGTCAACCGCCCGGGGCCTGTCGGGGGAGTCGGACCCCGGGCGGTCGCTCTGTGGGGGGCACCGCGCGGAGCTCGGTGCCTTCCCGGTCTCAGGCGACGTCGATGCCGCGCTCGCGGAGCCAGGGCAGCGGGTTGATCTTGGTGCCGTCCTCGTGGACCTCGAAGTGCAGGTGAGGACCGGTGGACTGGCCGCGGTTGCCCATCGTGGCGATCTGCTCGCCGGCACCGACCCGCTGGCCTTCCTCGGCGACGATGGTGTTCACGTGGCCGTAGACGGTGACCGTGCCGTCGTCGTGCTTCACGCGAACCCACATGCCGAAGCCGCTGGCCGGACCGGCGTCGATGACCTCACCGGGCGCCACCGAGTAGATCGGGGTGCCGATGCTGTTGGCGATGTCGATGCCCATGTGGCTGCTGCCCCAGCGCGACCCGAAGCCGGAGGTGTACCGGCCTTCAGCGGGGCTGTGGAAGCCGGCGGCCTTGCGCGCCTTCTCCTCGGCGGCCCGCTGCGCTTCGGCCGCGGCTCGGGCGGCCTGAGCGGCCTGCTGGCGGGCGGCCTCTTCGCGGGCGATGCGCTCGGCCTCGATGACCTTGGCCTTGGCCAGGTCCTGCGCTTCGGAGCGGGCCGGGACCTGCGACTGCAGCAGTCGCGCGGATGCCGGGCTGTTCTGGGTTCCGGTGATGGCGGTGCTCAGCTTCTTGACGTTGGCCAGGGGCTGAACGTCGCGGTCCTGCTCGGAGCCGGGGGGGGGGGGGGGGGGGGGGCGCCCCCCCCCCCCCCCCCCCCGCGCCTCCGGCCACCACCGCCGCCACAACCTTGTTGCGGAGCGGAAGACCGGCTGTCGGGGGTCGCCGGTCCTCCTTGCGATGCTTGCCCATCACTACCTTCCGTCGGGGGACGGTCCGGTCACTCCCGCGTCGGGGGTGCGGGCAAGAGCTCCTCGGGGAAAGAGATCTCGTCGTGATCGAACCGTGACGTGCGGACCAGAACGTAGCTGACAGTCACGGCAAGCCGCAACCGATGGATCACCCATCAGACGGTTCACCCACTCGTGCCGCACAATTTGTGACTTTCAGTGATCACTCAAGATCGCCGTTCGGTAACGCCCGAGATCGACCCAGCCGCCCGACGACGCGATCGCCGACCGGCGGTGCAGGCAGCGGGGCGGTTCATGATTCGAACAGTTCGTGCAGGTCATGTGGACGATCAGGGCTAGATCACCAAGGCCCGCAACAGCAACCGGGCGGAACCCCCGAGCTAGGTGGTCCACAGTGGACTCCCGTGCTCCGATGACGCGCTGGAGCCGGCACAAGATCAGATCGGGTGGAAAGTGTCCTTCGACACAAACGCCCCTCGAACGGCCTAGTGAGGCTTCCCGCACTCTGGGAGGCTCTGCCACTCGAACGCGCGATCTGTTTGACTGTCCCCATGACGCCCGGTGATCAGTGGCGGCTGCTGTCGCAGCGCCTCCACGTAGACCTGCGCCGCGTCACCTCCGCACGGTGTCGGCGCTCGCGCTAGTCCTCCTCGCGCTGGACCCAGCCGCGCCCGCCCGTCCGCACCCTCTTCACCCATCCCCGCCACGAGACCTCGCGCCGCGAACTCGTCGCGCCCCGGATCCCGTACGGAGACATCGTGCAAGCATTCCTGATCTTCGCGATCGGTGGTTTCGTCGCGCAGCTCGTCGACGGCTCCCTCGGCATGGCCTACGGCGTCACCTCGACGACCATCCTGCTGACCGCCGGCCTCACCCCGGCGCTGGCCTCGGCGTCGGTGCACCTCGCCGAGATCGGCACCTCGGTCGCCTCCGGCGTCTCGCACTGGAAGTTCGGCAACGTCGACTGGAAGATCGTCCTCACGCTGGGCGTTCCCGGTGCGATCGGCGCCTTCCTCGGCGCCACCGCGCTGAGCAACGTCTCCACCGAGGCCGCCGAGCCGTGGATGTCGACCATCCTGCTGGCGCTGGGCGTCTACGTGCTGCTGCGCTTCGCCATCCGCCCGCTGCGCCGCCGCCAGCTCACCGGCGTGAGCCCCAAGCTGCTCGCACCGCTGGGCCTGGTCGCCGGCTTCGTGGACGCCACCGGTGGCGGCGGCTGGGGCCCGGTCGCGACCCCGACGCTGCTGAGCACCGGCAAGGTCGAACCGCGCAAGGTCATCGGATCGGTTGACACCAGCGAGTTCCTGATCGCCGTCGCGGCGAGCCTGGGATTCCTGTTCTCGCTGGCCGACCAGAAGCTGTCCTGGATGACCGTGGGCGCCCTGCTGCTGGGCGGTGTGGCGGCCGCGCCGCTGGCCGCCTACCTGGTCCGGATCGTGCCGATGCGGCTGATCGGCGTCGGCGCGGGTGGTCTGATCGTGCTGACCAATGCGCGCACGCTGATCAAGGCCTTCGACCTCCCGGCCCCCACCCCCACGGCGATCTACGGCGCGATCGTGGTCGCCTGGGTCGCAGCACTGGCCTACACCATCCGGGTGATCATCAGCGAGCGCCGCGAGATCGAGGACCTCGAAGAGGATGCCCCGGCGGCCGCGCGGAGCTGAATAGCAGTTAACGGTTCCGCCCAGGACCAACCCGTCCCAGGGCCCGCAGGGCGTGGCCGGACCGGGGCGGAACCGTCAACTCGCCCAACCGAATGCGCGGCACTTGTTAACCGGCGTTCACGTCGGGTTTCAGGTTTACCCACGTGCCGTATCGCCGAGATCATCCCAACGAGCTAATGTTCGAACCTGCCGCGTGGAAGCCCCCCGACACGCGGTAAGGCGCCCCGGGCCGAACAGCCCGGGGCCACCTTCTCGCCCTACTCCTCCTCGCGGAGCGGGTTGCTGGCCTTGCGCCAGTTCACGGTGGGGCGCATCGCCGAGAGGTCGACGCGGTGCTTGTGCTTGTCGGCGACCGCGAACAGCGACTCGATGAGCGTGTTCGACAGCAGGTGCGGCTGCAGGCCCAGCTCCACCAGACCGGTGTGCTTGACGTTGTAGTAGTGCTCGCCCTGCTCGACGCGCGGGTTGTCGACGTACTCGATCTCGACCTGGCCGTCGAAGTTGTTGGCGATGGTCTTGGCGATCTCGCCGACCGAGTAGCTCTCGGTGATCTGGTTGAACACCCGGAACTCGCCGCGGTCGGCCGGGGTCTCCGCGGCCAGCCGGATGCACTCGACGGTGTCCCGGATGTCGATCATGCCCCGGGTCTGGCCGCCCGGCGAGTACACCGTCAGCGGGTGACCGAGCACGGCCTGGATGACGAACCGGTTGAGCACGGTGCCGAAGATCGCGTCGTAGTCGAAGCGGGTCGACAGCCGCGGGTCCCGCACCGTCTGCGGGGTCTCCTGCCCGTAGACCACGCCCTGGTTGAGGTCGGTGGCGCGCAAACCCCAGATGCGGCAGGCGAACTCGATGTTGTGGCTGTCGTGCACCTTGCTCAGGTGGTAGAAGGAGCCGGGCTTCTTCGGGTAGAGCATCCGGTCGGTCCGCCCGTTGTGGGTGACCTCCAGCCAGCCCTCCTCGATGTCGATGTTCGGCGTCCCGTACTCGCCCATCGTGCCCAGCTTGACCAGGTGGATCTCCGGGTCGATCTCCTGGATCGCGAACAGCACGTTGAGGTTGCCGACCACGTTGTTGTGCTGGGTGTAGACCGCGTGCTTGCGGTCGATCATCGAGTACGGCGCCGCGCGCTGCTCGGCGAAGTGAACGATGGTGTCCGGCCGGAAGTCGGCGATCATCTCGTAGGTGAAGTGATCATCGACGAGGTCGCCGTAGTAGTGCTTGATGGTCTTGCCGGAAACCTCTCGCCAGGCGTCCAGGCGGACCTGCATCGACTCGATCGGCACGAGGCTCTCGACGCCCATCTCGTGGTCGTAGCCCCGACGGGCGTAGTTGTCCGCCACGGCGACTTCGTGACCGCAGTCGGACAAGTGCAGAGCGGTCGGCCAACCGAGGTAGCCGTCCCCTCCGAGGACGAGGATTCGCACGCCTGTCTCCCTCTTTTCAGCCGTTAGTGCAGCGTGAACATCACGCATGCTCTCATCTCTTCCGCACTCCAAGAAGACCACGCATTGCGATCGGTATCGTGCAGCCCAGCACACTTGCGCATGAATTTTCCTGGAGGACACGTGGCGCAGCCGATGATCACCGGCCGTGCTCGTTACTGGCGGTTGATCAGCAGGTTCGCGGCGGCGTCAGCGGTCGCCACCGGCATCAGCCAACTCGTGTTCCTGCTGTCCTACTCGCTCGGCGCCACGCCCGTGGTGTCGACCGTGCTGGCGTGGCTGGCCGGGGCGATCCCGAACTTCGCGCTCAACCGGCGCACCTGGGGCGGCGGTGGCCGCGAGGCGCTGCGCGGTGAACTCCTGCGCTACGGCGCCATCTCGGTCGGCACCGCGCTGCTGGCCGCGGGCGCCACGCACCTCGCCGAGATCGTCGCGACCTCGGCGTTCCCCCACACCCGGCCCGCTCAGGTGGCCGTGGTGTGGGGCGCCTTCATCGGCACCTACGCGGTGATGTTCGTGATCAAGTTCGTGCTGATCGACAAGCTCGTCTTCACTCGCCCACAGCGGCGGGCCGCTCGCTGATCCGCTCCGCGGCCGGAGCCTGCGCGCGAGCACCGCGCTCCCGCCACCAGGTGCCGAGCACGACCTTGGCGTAGCGGTAGCCGTAGCTCAGGCTCGAGCCCTTCTTGCTCTCCCCCGCGCTGCGCGGCAGCATCCGCATCGGCTGCTCCAGCACCCGGTAGCCGTGGCTGAGCAGGCCCACCAGCAGCTCCGAGGACTGGTACTGCGCCTGCTGCAGGGTCACCGAGTTCGGCACCTCCACCCGCATGCCGCGGAAGCCGAACGAGGTGTCGGTGATGCGCTGCCTGGTCAGGGCGCTGACCGTCCACGCGAACACGTAGGTGCCGATGCGGCGGATCAGCGCCGGTCGCTCGTTGCTGCCCAGCCGCCGCGAGCCGGTGACGAAGTCCGCGCGGCCCTCGATCAGCGGTCGCAACAGCTTCGGCAGCTCGGCGATGTCGTACTGGCCGTCGGCGTCGGTGGTGATCACGTAGCGGGCGCCGCGCTGCGCCGCCAGCCGGTAGCCCAGCCGCAGCGCCGCGCCCTGCCCCCGGTTGGTGGGGGCCACGCAGGTGTGGGCGCCGTGCTTGAGCGCGACCTCGGCGGTGCTGTCCTTGGCGCCGTCGACGACCACGAGGGTGTCGACGTCCATGTCGCAGCTGCGGGCCGGGATGGCGTCGAGGACGTCGCCGATCGACTCCTCCTCGTTGTACGCGGCGATGAGCACGACCACCGGCGCGAACCGGTGCTCGCCGTAGCGGGTCGCGTACTCGTCGAGGGCGTCGGAGTCCACCTCGTCGGGGAAGGTCGTCAACATCTGGCTCTCCTCGGAGGGCGTCGATCGGTGTGCGGTGCGGATGGTCTGGGGGCGGCCGAAGATCGCGGTGGCGCCGAGGGCGCCGGCCAGCGGGATGAGCACGAGTCCGGGCAGCTGGTAGCGCCAGGAGAACTCCATGACCGAAGCGGTCAGCAGCGAGGTCGTCACCAGACCGGCGGGCAGCAGCGTCACCGCGCGCAGCCCGCTGCGCCGCGCCCGGCCCGCGCCCAGCACCGCCGCCGTCGCCAGCAGCAGCGCGCCGCCGAGCAGCAGGCCCGGGGTGTAGCCGCCGCCGAGCTGGTAGCCGCGCAGGAACGCGGCGAGCTCGGGGTCGGCGTGCAGTCCGCCGCCGTCGTGGAGCTCGACCCACTCGTGGACGTACCAGTCGGGCGCGAACATCGGGTGGTCGAGCTGGAACTGCCAGCGGTCCAGCGGCACGTCGCCGACGGTCTGGGTCCGGGTGGGCGCGAAGCCCTTGAAGAAGTCGCGGAGCACGCCCTCGGCGATGTCCAGCGGCTGGTTCAGCACGACCTGGCGGGTCAGCGAGCGCTGCGCGGCCTCGACGTCCATGCCCTCGGGCAGCAGGTTGTCGACGTTGGCCTGGACGTCCCACAGGTGCAGGTAGAAGTCGATGCCGAGCTCCTCGCGGACCTCGCGCGGCTCGTCGGGGCACAGCAGCTGCTCCTCGCGGGTCAGCTCCAGCTCGTCGCAGTTCGCCACGACGGCGGCGCGGCCGAACAGCACTCCCCCACCGCCGGAACCGCCGACGCCGAACTTGCCCGCGACGAGCGCGCCGTAGAGGGCGTAGGCCACCACGGCCACGCCGAACCCGGCGACCAGCGCGCCGGTGGCGATCAGCCGGGGACGCCAGCCCCCGCGCGGCCGCAGCCCCGTCGCGAGCAGCACGAACAGCGCTGCGGGCAGCACCAGCGTCAGCCCGACCGAACGCACCATCACCGACAGCGCCAGGACACCACCGGCGATCGCGGCGACCTTGGGCGTGGGCGGGCCCCACCAGCACAGCAGGTACACCGCGACCAGCAGCAGCACCTGGAACAGCAGGTCGGACATGATCAGCTGCTCGATCTGCAGCTGGTAGGCGTCCAGCAGGACCGGCGCGGCGGCCAGCGCGGCCAGCCACTCGCGGACGCCGAAGCGGCGCAGCAGGACGTACACGCCGATGCCCAGGCCGATGCCCAGCAGGTGCTGCACGACGGCGACGCCGGTCAGCCCGCCGATGCCCAGCAGCGGCCACAGGAACCACTCGTAGCCGACCGGGTTGATGCCGCCGGGGTGGAAGACGCCGACGTCGTCGAGGTAGCGGAACGAGTCGATGTAGAGCAGCGCCGGCCGGTAGGCGAGCTGCGTGACGATCCGCAGCACGAGTCCGGCCAGCACCAGCAGCGCCAGCAACCAGTGCCGGCGCAGTGCGCGCGTGAGCGCGGCCGTCACCGCGCTCCGCTGGCGAAGTCCGCCCAGACGGTGCGCAGACCGTCGGTCAGCTCCACCCCCGGCTGGAAGCCGAGCTCGCGCTGGGCCTTGGACACGTCGACGATCACCGCGGGCATCTCGCCGTTCTTGGCGGGCACGTGGGTGACCGGGATGTCGATCTCGGTGGCGGCGCGGACCGCGTCGATGAGCTCCAGCACCGTGATCGACTCGCCGGAGCCGATCACCGCGGTGCCGGTGTACTGCTTGTCCCACGCGGCCAGCACGCCCTGCACGACGTCGTCGAGGTGCACGAAGTCGCGTCGCTGCGCGCCGTCGCCGTAGACCTCGACGCCCTCACCGGCCAGCGCGGCGCGCATCAGGCGAGGCACGAAGCTGTCCTTGTGCCCCATGCCGGGGCCGTAGATGTTGGTGAACCGCAGCGCGCAGGTCGACATCCCGTAGGCGCCCGCGTAGCCGGACAGCAGCATCTCGCAGGCGGCCTTGGTGGCGCCGTAGGGCGTGAGCGGGCGGACCGGCAGCGCCTCGGAGATCGTGCCGTGCCCGATGTCGCCGACCACGGCGTTGGTGGAGGCGAGGATGAACTGCCCGACCTCGCGCTCGCGGGCCAGCTCCAGCAGGTGCTGGGTGACCTCGACGTTGTTGGCGTAGGTCGCGGCGGGCTGCTCGACGGACTTGAGCACCGAGGTGATCGCGGCCAGGTGGACGATGCCGGCGCTGCCGGGCGCGATGGCCCGGTCCCGCACGTCGGCGTCGCGCAGGTCGCCCTCCACGAAGCTCACCAGCGGGTCCTGGAGGGACTCCGGCGGGGCCTGCAGGTCGACGATGGTGACCGGTGTGCCGCGCTCGACGAACGCGCGGACCACGGCGCGGCCTACGAAGCCGGAGCCTCCGGTCACCACGACCCGGTCGGAGTGGGCGATGTCTGCGGGGGTAGGGCTTGGCACGCGCCCGACTCTAACCGGAACGATCCCCCGCCATCCCCGAGGCCTTCACTTTCACGGTTGGCCGGGGAGGGACGTTTCAGCGGAAACCTCCCTCCCCGCACGTGAGGCGGTTTCGGCTGAAACTCCGCTTGATCAGCCCGCGAGGTGCGCCGCTAGTCCTTTCAGACCCGTGGCGTAGACGCCTTGGGCGAAGGTCTTGTCCATCTCGGCTTCGACGTCGGCGTCGGCGTCGAAGCCGGCGGACCACTCCACGAAGCTGCGCCCGGAGTCGGTCACCGGCAGGACGCGGATCGTGGAGCGGTAGCTGCGGACCGGGAACGGGCTGGTCACGAACTCGTAGGTGCAGCTGCGGGCGGCGTCGTCGAGGGCCACCAGCCGCTCCCGGACCTCGCCGCCGTCGCCGAGCTCGAGCCGCCGCACGCAACCGACGCTCGCGGGGTCGCGGCCGTCCTCGATCTCGCTGGAGGCGATCGCCGGGTGCCAGACCGGGAGTCCGTCGAAGTCGCGGACGGCCTCCCACACCTTCTCGACGGGGGCTTCGATGACGGCGCTGGCGTAGCTGCGCATGGCTCCTCCTAGGGCTTGATGTTGGTGAACGCCTTGGTCTGCTCGGTCAGGGCCTTCTCGGTCGGGAGTCGTTCCATGCTGCTGGCGCCGTAGAAGCCGTGGCAGCGCTGGGTTTTCGACAGCACGTAGGCGGCGTCGTCCGGCATCGCGATCGGCCCGCCGTGGCACAGCACCAGGACGTCGTCGCGGACCTCGGCGGCGGCCTGCGACCACTCGTCGATGAGCCGGACGCAGTCGTCGAGGTTCTTGGCGGTCTCCGCACCGATCGCGCCGCCGGTGGTCAAGCCCATGTGGCAGACGATGATGTCGGCACCGGCCTCGGTCATCACCCGCGCGTCGTCGGCGGAGAACACGTACGGGGTGGTGAGCAGATCGGCTTCGCGCGCGGCGGCGACGAGCTCGACCTCCAGCCCGTAGCCCATGCCGGTCTCCTCCAGGTTGGCCCGGAAGGTGCCGTCGATGAGCCCCACGGTCGGGAAGTTCTGGATGCCGGCGAAGCCGAGATCCCGCAGTTCGCGCAGGAAGCGCTCGCGCAGCATGAACGGGTCGGTGCCGTTGACCCCCGCCAGCACGGGCGTGCGCTGCACGACCGGCAGCACCTCGCGGGCCATCTCCACCACGATGTCGTTGGCGTTGCCGTAGGCCAGCAGCCCGGCCAGCGAGCCGCGCCCGGCCATCCGGTAGCGGCCGGAGTTGTAGATGACGATCAGGTCGATGCCACCGGCCTCTTCGCACTTGGCCGACAGCCCGGTGCCCGCTCCCCCACCGACGATGGGTTCGCCGCGCTGGGCTTTGGCGTGGAACTCGCGCAGCAGGTCCGCGCGGTCGAATCCGTTCATCGCCCCTCCAGTCTCGAATGCCCCTACCGGTCGAGGATTTCACGGAACGCCGCCAGCAGCGCCGTGACGAACTCCTCGTCGTTGACGTTGTGGGCGATCCGCAGCACGCGGCGGTCCTCGGTCTGCTCGACCTCGCGCTCGATGGTGTCGAACAGCGCGGCGTCGGCCTCGGGGTCGTGGAAGGGCTGGTCCGGCGCGTCCAACATGGACACACCGCCGAGCGGCAGCAGGAAGCGGACCGGGCCCTGGCAGGCGTTGAGCTTGCGCGCGATGAACGAGCCGATCTCCCGGCATTCCTCCGGCGTGGTGCGCATCAAGGTGACCTGCGGGTTGTGCACGTAGAGGTTGCGGTCCCGGTAGCGCTCCGGAACCGTCTCCAGCGCACCGAAGTTCACCATGTCCAGCGCTCCGCACGAGCCCACGTAGGGCACCCGGGTGCGGGCGATGGCGTCGAGCCGCTGCTCGCCCGCGCTCATCACGCCCCCGGCGACGAGGTCGCAGACCTCGGTGGTGGTGATGTCCAGGACCGCGCGCACCAGGCCGTCGTCGACGAGCTTCTCCATCGCCCGCCCGCCGGTCCCAGTCGCGTGGAACACCAGCGGGTCGAAGTCGGCCTCCAGCTTCCCGGCCGCGGCGGTCACGCAGGGCGTGGTGACGCCGAACATCGACAGCGCGACGGCGGGTTTGTCCTCGGCCTGCGGCATCGGGTGGCTGAGGGCGCCGAGCAGCGCGTGCGCGGCGTTGGCGAGGATGCGGCGGGAGATCCGGTTCAGCCCGGCGACGTCGGTGACCGACGGGAACATCGCGATGTCGGTGGCGTCGACGTAGCCGGACACGTCACCGGAGGCCACAGTGGACACCATCACCTTGGGCACGCCCACCGGCAGTTCCCGCATCGCCGGGGTGACCAGCGCGGTCCCGCCCGAGCCGCCGAGCCCGATGACGCCGTCGACGTCGCGGCTGCGCAGGAAGTGCGCGAAGGCGGTGGCCATCGCGGTCACCGCCGTCCCCCGGTCGCCGGTGAACACCGCCGCGACACCGCCCGGGTGGTGCCCGGCGACCTGGGCGGCGGAGACGTCGGCACCCGAAGAGCTCTCACCCGTGGTCGACAGGTCCACGGTGACGACGGGATGCCCCCGGGCGATGAGCTCGGCGACGTAGCCCAGTTCCGCGCCCTTGGTGTCGAACGTTCCGGCGACGTGCGCGCTGCCCAATCGCGACCTCCGTGCTGCCCGTCATCGAGAACAACCCGGGAGGCGACTCTACTGTTGATCGCCCCTCCGGCAACAGAAAAACGGCTCCCGGCCGAAGCCGGGAGCCGTCCTGGGTTTTCCGCTCAGTGGTGACCGCCCTGCGAGCCGGATCCACCCTTGCCCGTGAACTTGTTCTTGACCTGGTCGATCTTTTCCTTGTTCTTCGGGTCGGAGGCGTACTTCTTGGCCTGGTCGATCACCTTCTTGCCCTGCGGGCTCTTCGCGAAGTCGGTGACCTTCTTGAACAGCGACATCATCACTCCCGATGCATCGTGGCCGTTGTTCACCAGGGTACCGACAAATCACCCACGACTCACGGATCCCGCCGTGGAACGGGTGGCGAACTCAGCCGAGGACCCCGCTGATGCTGGCGTGACCCTTGAGCACGTTGCGGGCGATGGTGCGGCGCTGGATCTCGTCGGTGCCCTCGAAGATCCGGAGAAGCCGCAGGTCGCGGTACCAGCGCTCGACCGGCAGCTCCTTGGTGTAGCCCATGCCGCCGTGGATCTGCATGACCCGGTCGACGATCTCGTTGGCGCGCGTGGCGCCGAACAGCTTGGCGATGGACTGCGCGTGCCGGGAGTCCATCCCCTGGTCGACCTGCCAGGCGGCCTGCAGGATCAGCCAGCGCAGCGCCTCGATCTCGACCGCGGAGTCGGCGACCATCCACTGGATGGCCTGCCGGTCGGCGATCGGGGCGCCGAAGGTCTCGCGGCTCTTGGCGTACTCCGAGGCCATCTCGACCAGCCGCTCGCAGGCGCCCAGCGCGTGAGCGGGCAGCAGGTAGCGGCCGCGGCCGATCCACTGCATGGCCAGCCCGAACCCGTTGCCGACCTCGCCGAGCACGTTCTCGGCGGGCACCCGGACGTTGTCGAACACCAGCGCGGCCGGCTGGCGCTCGTCGGGGCCCATGATGTCGATCGGCTCGGACTTCCAGCCCATGTCGCGGTCGACGAGGAAGCAGGTGACCCCGCCGTTGGCGCCCTTGTCCCGATCGGTGACGGCGAAGACCATCACGAAGTCGGCGTCGATCCCGCCGGTGATGAAGGTCTTCTCGCCGTTGATGACCCACTCGTCGCCGTCCCGGACGGCGGTGGTGCGCAGGTTCTTCGCGTCCGAACCCGCGCCGGGTTCGGTGATGGCGAAGCAGGACTTGCGGGTGCCCTCGATGGTCGGCAGCAGGTAGCGCTGCTTCTGGTCCTCGTTGGCGTAGTAGAGGATGTTGTCGGCGTAGCCGCCGAAGCGGAACGGCACGTAGGTGCGTCCGAGCTCGACCTCGATCAGCGCCGTCATGACCGCCGAGAGGTTCATCCCGCCGTACTCCTCGGGCGTCTGCACGCCCCAGAACCCGGCGTCCTTGGCCTTGTCCTGCAGTTCGACCAGCTCGTCCTTGCTGAGACCGCGCTGACCCGCCCGCTCCCTGCGCAACACCTCCGGTTCCAGCGGCATGAGCTCCCGCTGGACGAAGTTGCGCACCCAGTCGCGGATGTCGCGCTCGGTGTCGGAGAGCGAGAAGTCGACCATCGCGTCGTTCCTTTCCGTGCAGGCCGGTAACTAACACCGTTAGTTTTATGGCAGCCTAGAACCGTTCCGGCGCACGCCGCAAGGGATTCCGGCGAGGAGAAGACGTTGCCCCGACCCAGCACACCCCGCCTCTCCCCGGACCGCATCCGGAGGACGGGGCTGGAGATCATCGACGCCGAGGGCCTGGAAGCGCTCTCGATGCGCAGGCTGGCCGAACGCCTCGACGTGCGCGCGGCCTCGCTGTACAACCACGTGGCCACCAAGGAAGACCTGCTGCACGAGATCGCCGACGAGGTGATGCGCGAGGTCGACGTCTCCGGGTTCGCCCAGGACTGGATCACCGGACTGCGCACCTGGGCCCGCTCCTACCGCGCGGCCCTGGCCGGCCACCCGAACCTGGTCCCGTTCATCGCCTACGGCCCGGCCCGCCGCGACGCCGCGCTGCGCGCCGCAGACGCCGTGCACGGCGGCCTCACCAGCGCCGGGTGGCCCCAGCGCTACGCCACGATGATCGGCGCCTCGACGAAGTACCTGGTCGTCGGCTCGGCGATGGGGTCGTTCAGCCACGGCTTCCCCGCCGACGCCGCGCTCTACACCAACCGCTACCCGCACCTCAGCAGAGCCCACCTGCTCCACCAGAAGGCCGCCGAGATAGACACGGCCAGCTTCGAGCTCGCCCTCACCGCCCTCATCGACGGCCTCAAGGTCCAACACCAACAACTCACTGCGGAGACCTGACCCGGGGCCCGGCGCGGGCGCGACGGGGTGTCGCACCGGGCCGCTGCGCAAGGGTCGAGATCACTCGGTCTTCCTGTTGACTGGGGGTGAGGCGGTTCGTAGCGTCTGTGAGCGGTACAACCGAATACCGCGCCGATGACGTCTCGCGGGAGAGACCTCGCCCCGGCCGGGCGAGGCGCCGAAGGAGCAATACTCCCCAGTAAACTCTCAGGCACCATTACCGCAGGACACCAGGCGAAACACGGAGAAAAGCAGGAGCATCGCGCTTCTCGCCCACGGTGCAAACCACCCTGCCGGGTGGTGAAACTCTCAGGCCAATGACTCCGGGGAGACCCCGCCCGACCAGCGCAGACCGCGCCGGTCGGGGGTCGAGGCGCCCCGGATAAGGTTGGGCGCGTGAGCTGACCGGCCCTCGACTGCCGACCGGCACGCCCACCCAGGAGGAGTTTCACCATGTCGTCGCCCCGACAGACACCGCTGCACGCGGTGCACGAGTCCCTCGGCGCCACGTTCACCGAGTTCGCCGGCTGGCAGATGCCGCTGCGCTACAGCGGCGACACCGCCGAGCACAACGCCGTGCGCACCGGCGCGGGACTGTTCGACCTCACGCACATGGGCGAGATCCTGATCAGCGGCCGGCAGGCCGCCGAGGCGCTGGACCACGCGCTGGTCGCCAACGCCTCCGCCATCACCCCTGGTCGCGCGCGCTACACCATGATCTGCAACGACTCCGGCGGCGTGCTCGACGACCTGATCGTCTACCGGCTCGCCGAGCAGGAGTTCCTGGTCGTGGCCAACGCCGCCAACGCCGCGGTGGTCTCCGCCGAGCTGGCCGAGCGGGTCTCCGGCTTCGACGCGAAGCACGCCGACGTCTCCGACGACTACGCGCTGATCGCCGTCCAGGGGCCGAACGCGGTGGCGATCCTGGCGCCGCTGACCGACACCGACCTGAGCACCGTCAAGTACTACGCCGGCTACCGCGCGACGGTCGCCGGCAAGGACGTGCTGCTGGCGCGCACCGGCTACACCGGCGAAGACGGCTTCGAGCTGTTCACCGCCCCCGGCGACGCCGTGGCCGTGTGGCAGGCGCTGAGCGAGTCCGGCGCCGAGCACGACCTGCAGCCCGCCGGGCTGTCCTGCCGCGACACGCTGCGGCTGGAAGC
Source organism: Saccharopolyspora mangrovi (assembly GCF_035320975.1). NCBI lineage: Bacteria > Bacillati > Actinomycetota > Actinomycetes > Pseudonocardiales > Pseudonocardiaceae > Saccharopolyspora > Saccharopolyspora mangrovi. The sequence goes on from NZ_JAWLNX010000040.1 coordinate 40,695, forward strand.
GGGCATGCCGCTGTACGGCAACGAGCTCTCCGCCGACCTGACGCCGTACCACGCGAACCTCGGCCGGGTCGTCAAGCTGGACAAGGACGCCGACTTCGTCGGCAAGTCCGCGCTGGCCGCGGTTGCCGAGAAGCCCACGGAGCGCACCCTGGTGGGACTGACCACTGACCAGCGGCGGGCGCCGCGTCACGGCTACCGCGTCCTCGACGCCGACGGCGCCGAGATCGGCGAGGTCACCAGCGGCGCACCGTCCCCGACCCTCGGACACCCGATCGGAATGGCCTACGTCGACCGGGAGCACAGCGAGCCCGGCACGGCGCTGCAGGTCGACATCCGCGGCCGCAACGTCGCGGTGCAGGTCGTCGAGCTGCCGTTCTACCGCCGCAACGCCTGACTCCAGAAAGAAACAGGAGGCACACACTGATGTCGAACCCGGATCTGTTCAACGATGCCCTGGCAGCGGTTGACCCGGAGGTGGCAGCGGCGGTCGGCGCCGAGCTGGGTCGCCAGCAGAACACCCTCGAGATGATCGCCTCGGAGAACTTCGCCCCGCAGGCCGTGCTGCAGGCGCAGGGCTCGGTGCTGACCAACAAGTACGCCGAGGGCTACCCGGGCAAGCGCTACTACGGCGGCTGCGAGCACGTCGACGTCGTCGAGCAGCTGGCCATCGACCGGATCAAGGACCTCTTCGGCGCCAGCTACGCCAACGTGCAGCCGCACTCGGGCGCGCAGGCGAACGCGGCCGCGATGTTCGCGCTGCTCAAGCCGGGCGACACCATCATGGGCCTGGACCTGGCCCACGGCGGTCACCTGACCCACGGCATGCGGATCAACTTCTCCGGCAAGCTCTACAACGTCGTGCCGTACCACGTCTCCGAATCCGACCACCGGGTCGACATGGACGAGGTCGCGCGCCTGGCCCGGGAGAGCAAGCCGCAGCTGATCGTCGCGGGCTGGTCGGCCTACCCGCGCCAGCTGGACTTCAAGCGGTTCCGGGAGATCGCCGACGAGGTCGGCGCCTACCTGATGGTCGACATGGCGCACTTCGCTGGCCTGGTGGCCGCGGGTCTGCACCCGTCGCCGCTGCCGCACGCGCACGTGGTCACCACGACCACGCACAAGACGCTGGGCGGCCCGCGCGGTGGCGTGATCCTGTCCAACGACGAGGAGTTCACCAAGAAGTTCAACTCCGCGGTCTTCCCCGGTCAGCAGGGCGGCCCGCTGGAGCACGTGATCGCGGGCAAGGCGGTGGCCTTCAAGATCGCCGCCGGCGAGGAGTTCAAGGACCGCCAGCGCCGCACCGTCGAGGGCGCCCAGATCCTGGCCGAGCGCCTGCTGGCCGCCGACGCGGCCGAGGCCGGTGTCTCGCTGGTCTCCGGCGGCACCGACGTGCACCTGGTGCTGGTGGACCTGCGCCACTCCGAGCTGGACGGCAAGCAGGCCGAGGACCGGCTGCACGAGATCGGCATCACCGTCAACCGCAACGCCGTGCCGAACGACCCGCGCCCGCCGATGGTCACCTCGGGTCTGCGGATCGGCACCCCGGCGCTGGCCACGCGCGGTTTCGGCAAGGAGGAGTTCACCGAGGTCGCCGAAGTGATCGCGCAGGCCCTCAAGCCGAACTTCGACGAGTCGATCAGCGCCGAGCTGCGCACCCGGGTCGAGGCGCTGGCGGCGAAGCACCCGCTGTACCCGAACCTCTGATCGCCTGAGCGGGAAACGCCGCGTTCCGGTCCACTGTGTCCGGAATGCGGCGTTTTTTCGTGCACGCTCCGGCATGGGGCGAATGCGGGCCGCGAGGTTGCCTTTTCGGTATGTCCCGAACTCTTGCCGCAGGTCGGCGGGCGGGTGGATCATCTCCGCGGACCGACCGGCGGGAACTCGCCGGAGATTTGCGACATTCGTCCACAAAGGAGCAAAACTCCCATGAGCCAGCCAGTGGCCGAGTACAAGAGAGATCTCAGCACCCGGCACATCAACATGATCGCCATCGGTGGTGCGATCGGTGTCGGGTTGTTCCTCGGCTCCGGCAAGGCGCTGAACCAGGTCGGCCCCGGCCTCATCCTGATCTACGCCATCGCCGGCGTGATGATCTTCTTCGTGATGCGGGCGCTCGGCGAGCTGCTGATGTACCGCCCGGTGAGCGGTTCGTTCGCCGAGTACGCGGGCGAGTTCGTCGGCCCGTGGGCCCGCTTCGCGACCGGCTGGGGGTACTGGCTGGTGTGGATCGTGACCGGGATGGCCGAGATCACCGCGGTCGGCGAGTACTTCCAGTTCTGGTTCCCCGAGCTGCCGCAGTGGATTCCCGCGCTCGGCGCCCTGATCGTGCTCAGCGCGGTCAACCTGATCGCGGTGAAGCTCTTCGGCGAGTTCGAGTTCTGGTTCGCCCTGATCAAGGTGCTGGCGATCGTCGGCCTGATCGTGCTGGCCGCCGCGATCCTGGTGTTCGGCTTCTCCGAGGTCGGTGACACCGCCTCGCTGAGCAACATCTGGTCGCAGGGCGGGCTGTTCCCGAACGGCGCCGCGTCCTCGCTGCTGGCCTTCCAGATCGTGATGTTCGCGTTCGTGGGCGTGGAGATGGTCGGCCAGACCGCCAGCGAGAGCTCCGATCCGCAGAAGGTGCTGCCGCGCGCCATCAACTCGGTGATGTGGCGGATCCTGATCTTCTACGTGGGCGCCCTGATCGCGCTGACCGCGCTGGTGCCGTGGCACCAGTTCCCGGCCGACGGCAGCCCGTTCGTGCACGCCTTCACCCTGATCGGCATCCCGGCCGCCGCAGGCGTGATCAACTTCGTGGTGACCACGGCCGCGCTGTCCTCGTGCAACAGCGGCATCTACTCCACCGGCCGCATGCTGCGCACGCTGTCCGAGGACGGGCAGGCGCCACGTGCGCTGGGACAGCTGTCCGGCCGGGCCGTGCCCGCGCGGGCGATCGGCGTGACGTTCTGCGCGATGCTGGTCGGCGTGGTGCTCAACTACGTGGTGCCGGAGCAGGCGTTCACCTACATCACCAGCGCGAGCACGGTCGGCGCCATCTTCACCTGGGGCATGATCGTCGTCGCGCACCTGGGCTACCGCCGCAAGGTCGCCCGCGGCGAGCTGCCCGAGGGCCGCTTCCGGATGCCGCTGGCGCCCTACTCGAACTACGTGGTGCTGGCGTTCCTGGCGTTCGTGGTGATCCTGCTGGCCTTCGACGCCGAGACCCGCATCGCCCTCTACATCACGCCGGTGCTGGCGATCGCGGTCATCGTCGGCTACCTCGCCACCCGCAAGCAGGCCCCGGTCAAGTCCGAGGCACTCCTCCGCTGAGGTGACGCGATTTCAATGAGGTGATCTCAGTAAGGTGCCTGGCAGGGGTGGCCGTGGGGTGATCGGTAGGGGTGGCAGAGGGCCTGCCTGATGGAGTGGGACGTGGGGGCTCCTGGTAGAAGAACTCCGACCAAAGATGATCTTCACCAGGTAAGGCCCCCACGTGATCACCTATCGTGCCATCCTCGATGTTCCTCGTGATCTCGCCCTGTATCTC
>NZ_JAWLNX010000041.1:0-27594 GCF_035320975.1 Saccharopolyspora mangrovi
CGATGTCGGCGAAGTTCGTCCTGCACCCCGAGGACCTGTCGGTGGTGGTGGCCTCCAACCTCAACGCCGACATCCTCTCCGACCTCGGCTCCGCCCTGGCCGGCAGCCTCGGCCTGGCGGCCAGCGCGAACCTCAACCCCGACCGCCGGTTCCCGTCGATGTTCGAGCCCGTCCACGGCTCCGCCCCCGACATCGCGGGCCGGGGTCTGGCCAACCCGATCGGCGCGATCGGCAGCGCCGCGCTCATGCTGGACCACTTCGGCCTGGCCGACGAGGCCACCCGCGTCCGCGAGGCCATCGAGGCCACCACCGCCTCGGGCCTGCTCACCCCCGACGTCGGCGGCACCGCCACCACCGACCAGATCGTCGAAGCCGTCCTGGCCAACCTCTAGGAAGTCAAAATTTTCCGAGCCGCGCGGTTCGCTTCGCACGACTCGCTCTTTCCAGTGCTGTGAGGAGTGACCATGCAGATCACGTCGATCGAAACCGTGCCGTTCACGATCCCCTATCGGCATCCGGTGGTTGCCGCATCCGGGGTTCTGCGTAGCGCTCAACACGTCCTGGTACGCGTGCACAGTGACGATGGGCTGGTTGGCGTGGGAGAGGCGGTCGCTCGGTCGTTCGTCTACGGCGAATCCCAGGCTTCGATCGTGGCGGCGTTCCGGGAATGGCTCGAACCTGCGGTGATCGGATTGGATCCTTTCGCCGTGGAGGAGATCCTCGAGCGGACGAATTGGGTGGTGGCCAACAACACCGCCCGCGGCGCGCTTGACATCGCGCTGCACGACTTGCGCGGGAAAGCAACCGGTCTGCCTTCATGGCGGTTGCTGGGCGGGATGCAGACCTCTGTGCAGGTGACCCGCATCCTGGGCATGGGTGAGGCACAGGAAGTGGCGGACGAGGCATCCCAAGCCTTCTCTGAACAGGGCGTTGCGTCGTTCAAGGTGAAGGTCGGAACTCATCTGCTCAGCGACGTCGCCCGGATCGCGGCGGTACGAGAAGCGGTGGGCGAGGACGCCACGATCTACGTCGACGCGAACCACGGGTGGACTGCGGAGCAGGCGATCCGTGCCCTGACAGCGATGGCCGAATACAACGTTGCTCTGGTCGAGGAGCCCAGCCCTGCGGGCGACCGCATTGGACGCCTACGAGTGGCGCAACAGGTCCCGATCCCCATCATGGCGGATGAGAGCGCGCCAACGGTCGCCGACGCCGCGCGAGAGCTGACCTCCGGCTCGGCACGGGCGTTGAGTATCAAGACCACGCGCACCGGGTTCACCGAGTCCGCACGACTTGTCGCACTCGCCGATGCGCTCGGCGCTCGCACACTCCTCGGCAGCCAGGCTGACAGCATGATCGGTGCGGCGGCCTCGTTGGCGTTCGGGGCGGCGCATCCGCAAGTGGCTCGGGAGCCCGGAGAGCTCGATTACTTCTCCGTGCTCGCCGACTACGTCGTCACCGAACCACTTGAGGTGCGAGGCGGCGTCCTCACTGCATCGCAGCGTCCGGGGATCGCTGTGGAGATCGACGAGGACAAGCTGTCCCACTACCGGGTCGACGATGTGTGATAGAGACGTCCCGACATACCAGCTTCCGGGAATTCTCCGTAGGTGAATCCGTTTCGAGGTCGCGTACTTACCTGAAAGAGCGAGCAGTTCCCGTAAGGCGGTGCATTGCTCCCAGGGCGTCACGGCACGTTCGGTGTCGCCCTGCAGCACTATGTTGTTCAGTTATGCGCATTTCAAAGCTGTGATGCGGTGTTGCTGGCGAACGGAACCTATGTTTTTGGCTAGGGACGAGGCCGTGTCAACTTGAGGCTTGGCTGCTTCGGGGTTGTCGGTCGAAGCCAAGGCTCTCGCCAGGTCGATCCGCAACGAGGTCTCGGCCCGGACGAAGGTCGGGTCGAGCTCGTCCAGTGCTGACGTCAGTGTCTCGATCGCCTCAGGGGCTCTGAATCGGGCGAGGGCGTGGCCTCGCCAGCGCCCCAGATGTACGGAGTCGAGCGCCACGTATGGGCCGTCCAGGTTGATGGTGTCAGCCGGCAGCAGCTTCGAAGCGGAGTCGAAGGCTCGGAGGCTGTTGGCAGGTTGGTTGTCGGCGGCGAGTGCTTCCCCGTGAGCGGCTGCGAGCCACGAGTTCAACACCGGTGGCGATCCTGCTTTGCTCCGGTTGCGCGCTGCTTCGAGGAGTTCTGTCGCGGCTTTGGTTTCGCCGATGTCGAGCAGCACGAATGCCTGCTCAGCTGCGGTGTGGATCTCGTATGACTCGAGTCTGGACTCGCGGGCAGCTCGCTTAGCTTTTTCGTAGTGCTGCCACGAGCTGTTGGTCTTGCCGAGATCGAGGGCTTGCCAACCCGCGAGTGTGTGCAGCTCGGACAGTAGGGCGGCGAGTTGTTCGCGGACGGAGCCGGGAAGGCTGTGGGTGAGGAGCGCGCTGACCTGCGCGGCTTTCAGGCAAGCCTCCTCGTGGGCCATGACTGCGCCGAGCTGACGATCGAGGCGACGGATCGTTGCGAGCTGCTCACGCAGGAGGTTGAGCACCTGGTCGTCGACCTGCCGCGAGGTGTGCAGCATCTGGCGTAGCTCGTTTGCTGGTTCGTCGGTCGTAGCCGGGCTCGTCACCGGCGAAAGCAGTTCTTCGATATTCGCGTCGAGCATTTTCTCGAGGAGCCGGGCTGTGGCCGGCCGAACGGGGCCGAGTGGCCGCCCGTTGGGTCCTCGACCGGAGACGAGACGCTGCAGGTGGCGCACACCGAGCGTGCCTGCCTCGCCGTGATCGCGGGCGAACCGCTCTGCTGATTCAGCGAACTCCTCTAGCGTCTGGCGTCGCTCTCGGATCTTCTGCTCGAGCAATGTGCGAGGTGGCCGCACGGTCTTCCCTCCCGTCCACGCGCGGGTGGTCCCCAAGTCGTCCTTGTGTCGTGTTCCTGGCATGGCGCTTATATCGCTCAGTAGACAAGCTTATTTAAGTGTGATCGGGATGGCTACTCGCGGTCACACCTCGGCCTGGCGGCGTGCTCTCCGCGCTTTCGCGCGTCGCCGGGTTCGAAGGCAGGGACCGGGGCCGGACGTGACCGACCCCTCGGGCTCCGGTCCCTGCGCATGGTGTTCGAGCTGGGGATCTTGGAGGTGTCAGGGATGCATCCGTTTCGCTGGGTGCCTGCGGACGGCGGTCGCCATGCCACGGCGGACATCCGCCTCGCTGGCGCATATGCGGTGGGGGAGAACATCACTGTGCTGTGTCGGCGTTCCGTGACCGTCGCTCGGGGAACCGAGCTCGCATGGCTGTGGCCTACTTGCGCGGAGTGCAACCGCGAAGCCCATGTGCTGGTCGAGGCGGAGTGAGCCAGTGACCAGCGAGGTCGCCGCGCTTGCGGTCCTGCTGCGGAAGACTCAATGGCTGCTCGACGACGTTGCGTACGAGGTCGCTGCCGGACGTATGGATGAAATTGACCTGGGCCAGGTGGCTGGTGTGCTGGAGGGCGTCGCGAAGCTCCTGCGAAGCCAGGGTGAGTTACCAGCTCTCGCTACCGAGGACGACGAGGTCGAATCCGCCGAGTACGGAAGCTGAAAGAGCTCTCGTGGGACAGGCTGCCGTCGTGAGGCTCGTGAAGTCGATATGAGGCCTGGTTTGGGACGGCTGGGACGGGTGCACGCACACCCGTCCCAGCCGTCCCAAAGGAAGGTATTGCCTGGTCAACGGCTACTTGATCGCGTCCCGTCGCGTGGGACGGGTGCGGGCGTGGTTGTCACAGTTGGGACGGGTTCGCGGCTGTCATGGGACGCCTATTCGCCTTCCTTCTCCTGGGCCGTGTGGGCCTCGTCCACTGCTTCCCGGAGGTCCGCGGTGTAGTAGCCGCGGACCTGGCGCACGGTGCCGTCTTCGGAAGCGACGCGGGCGCGTCTTGGCTGACAGCCGAGCTCGCCCATCTGCCGGCCGAACAAGGTCGGTTCGGTGTCGAGTGCGTCGATGAGCTCGGCCGTCGGTACGAAATCGCGCCGGTCGATGTCGTCTCCCAGGTAGTCGACGACCGACGACAGGGGCTCTGGCAGTGCTGAGCGGTCGTCCAGAACCTCGGAGCCGCTGCCGAGCGCCTTGGCCACTGCCGCTGGGTCGACTGCCCGTTGCAGGTCATCACCAGCGGCATGGCCGGTCAACGTTCCGGCTGCCTCGCGCAGAGCTCTTCCGCGGCAGCAGATGGTTCGCCATTCCGGGTTCGGCATGAAGAACGTGCGGACCAACGTGGCGAGGGTGTCCGCGCCGGTTTCGCTGTCCGGTCGCAGGATGCCGACTCCTTTGTGGCTCGGGAGCAGCGTCGAGGCATCAAAGCCCCGGGTGTTCATCTGCTCGCCGAGCACGATGTTGGAATCACGCCAGTCCATGACCCGCAACGCGAATCGCGAACCGAGCACTGCACGCAGGCGTGACGGGATCGTGCTCGAGTCGGGGCGCTGGGTGGCGAGGATGACCACGATGCCAACTGCCGGACCTTTCCGCGTGAGGTAGGTGAGCAGGTCAGCGATGTAGGCGCCGATCGTGCTCTTCCTGCCGCCGACGTCTTCGCGGGCAGGGTTCTCCAGGTACACCTGCACCTCGTCGATGATCACAGCCGTGATCGGCATGTCGAGGTCGGCGTCCCGGGAGATAGCAGGGGTGATCTTCGATTCCGGGCAGATGTCGTCGTCAAGCCTGGACATCCGCGCGTAGCGGGATTGGACTTCGGCCACCAGCTCCACGAGGTGATCGCGAACGGCCTCGACGTGCTCGATCTCGTCACCGCACACGAACCGGTGCGCGACGGCCTCCGCAGCCTCCCAGTCCTTACCTCCCTTGCCGTCGAAGACGTACAGCCGTGCGTGCGGGTCGAGGATCAGCCCTGCAGCCGGCAGTCGTGTCGAGAAGGTTTTGCCCTGCCGGGGAATCGCGCCGATCAGCAACGATGTCCACACGAGCTGCAGGTCGACGCGGCGGTTGCGAGCGTCGCGCCCGAACGGGATCGCTCGCCACGCGTCCCACCGCTCGACATCGAGGAGCGGGAATCGCATCGGAGGCCCTGCGTACGGGTCGGCGTCGGCGACCCACAGGAAGACGCGACCGGCGTGCCCGCCGCGGCCTCGAACTCGTTCGATGATGAGCTGCAACTCGTCGACCGCAAGCGCTGATGCGAGCGCCTCCCTGTGCTTGATGACGTCGGCTGCCTTGCGCGTCGCCGGCAGATCGACCGTGACCGCCCAGCCTGAGCCGTCGTGCGCGGCCCTTTCGACCAGGCGCAGGGACTCGTCCTTGCGGATCAGCTTGGCATCGCGGAACGCTTCGACCAGGACTTGCGGATCCATCGTCCAAGTCAGACTGCGGGGGCCGGACAGCACGGGCTTCCGGCCCGGCGATCCCTCCTTGCGGCGTCCGAAGATCGCCAACGTCGCGGCCGCCAGGCCACCCGCAACCCACAGAGCTGGTGCGCCGTAGAGGACGTACGCGACCACCACGACGGCGGCGCAGGCCAACCCGGCTGTTCCGGTCACCTTCCACCGGAACAGGGTCAGCTCTCGGATCTCGATGAACTTGTCCGCGAGCTTCTCGGACTGCTCCGCGGCGTCCCGGTAGTCGTGAACCCGGACCCACTGCCGCCAAGTTCGCACTCCGGCGACCGTCCCGCGGCCGACGGCGCTGACAAACCGCCACGGGAGGCGTACGACGAACAGGAGGAGATCCAGGAGGGCCTGCTTGGCGGCCTTCCGTGACTTCAGCGCGGCAGGCACGCGTGGTGAACGCTGCCACCAGTTCATGAACCGCTGCCATCGCGTCAGCTTCGGGACCGACGGCGCATCGTCCACGAGCTCGGCGTCGAAGATCGCGGATTCAACTTCGCTCGATGGCCGTGGCACCGGGAGCTGCTCGCCCTGCTCGTTCATCGCGGACCACCTTTCTCGTCCACTTCAGATGCGAGTGCGGCGGCCAGCCGCGACGAGAGTCCACGCGAGCAGCCAGTTACCTCCCGAATCCACGAGGGCGACACAGTCACGTCCGGACTCCACGCGCTGCGCGCCCGCTCCAAGTACTCCTCGAACGACGTCCGTCGCTTGACGCTCGCTGAGCGAGCCGGCCGCTCGTGGTCATCGGGAGCGTTGTCAGGCGAGTCGACAGCTGCGTTCGTGAACGCTGTCCGGACGGCCTCGCTGAGCTTGTCCCGTAGATCGGTCACGGCCTCGGCGGCGACGAACACGACCAGCGGAGGAACGGAGTGCAGAACCACCGAGTCGGCCTCGCCGGCCGCGTACGCCGCCCAGGTGTTCATGACGTACGTGGCCGCGAGCGTGAACCACTTCGCAGCACGCACCCAGCCACCGGTGCGGATGCCGTACCTCGCGGTGACCTGCTCGGCGCGCAGGATCGCCAAGAGCACCAGCGACACCATCGGATCGAGCAGCCACGCCGCCAACCACACCAGCGACCACGGTGGGGAGTCAGCGGCGGCGAACTGCTGGACGTTGGTCATCGTGAAGGCCAGGCCGAGCAGGATGCCCGTCCAGCACAAGCGGTCGACCTGCTTGCGAACCTGTTCGACGTGCTCGGCCTCGGCCCGGGTGGGCGGCAGCTGCCGCCCACCCTTCGCCGGAGGCGGAACCTGCCCGATCATCGCCGCCGACTCCTTCGCTGTGGAGTGTCGAGCGTGGTCACGGTCAGAGCTCGAGTGAGCGTGTACGACGCGAGCAGCGCAGGCACCGCGAGCACCGAGAGCAGCAGCACCGTGTTGCCGGGATTGACTATTACGATCCACTGAACCCCGACGATGGTCGCCGCCGTCAGCAGCACCCGCCCGGTGAGCGACATCAGCCGGGCTCCAGCCCGCGTCGCCTCGGAAGCTCGGTGCGCAGCGCGCGCACTCGCGCGCCACATGGCGAACAAGGCGACGACGATACCCAGGCCGATCAGCACTTCAACGGGTGTCAGTTGCACCATCATCGCCGGTCACCTCCTCGTTACTAGTTGGTCCGTGCTGTCGATGCGCCAGCCAGATCGGGTAGAGCGCTCGTCGGTCCTGATCGGACATTGCTCCCCACACGCCGAGCGTTCTTCCGCCGTGCAAACGGAATTCGAGCTCCAGGCATGCGTCCTGGACGGTGCAGCCCGAGCACAGATCGGCCGCGAGCTGCCGATCCGGGGCCGCGCTGGCAGATTCCGGCGGTTCCCCGCCCGTTGTGATCTGCATGCACCTGCCGTCGCGCACGACGACCTCGGCGAGCACATCGATGGGGACGTGCCGCAAGCGATCCAGCTGTGCGGCGATTCGCTGGAGACGTTCGATGTCGAGGTGGTTCATCGCGCACCACCCGTCAGCCGAGCGATCTCCTGAGCGGTGCGGTGCTCAGCGGCCATCTGGGCGACGTCAACGCAACCGCCCGAGGTACTGGCCTCGTTGGCGAGCTTGTCCACCGCTGCGGCGGGGACGACGTAGCGGGTGCGGACCCGAACTGCGGGGAACGCACCTTCGCGGATGGCTCGGTAGAGGGTCGATGGATTGCATCGCATGATCTGCGCGGCTTCACGGACCGTGTAGAAGGTCGGCCGCGCGTTTTCAGCGCTTGTTTCCATGGCGGTATGCCCTTCGATTGAAGAGGTAAGAGATTGTTTCGGCGCATTTGAACGCCAATTTCAGCGCTCAATTGCGCAGATTGGTCGAAGCCCGGCGATTTGTGAGCCGGGTCTGTCTTTCGGATTCGCTATTGCGCGCTAATCTCGGCGCTGAGGCGGAGCGCGGAGGAATACGTGACGGAAGACTGGGCTGCGGTCGCGCGCGCGATCAATCAGCGCACGAGCGAGCTGGGCATGCGTCAGCGGGAGCTGTCGCGGCGCTCGCACGTGTCGCAGGCGACGGTGCGCGAGTTGCAGCGCAACACGGTGCAGCGACGCCGCAGCGCGCGAACTTTGGAAGCGCTGTCGCTCGCGCTCGGCTGGCACCCGGAACATCTGTTGGCAGTACTGGAAGGGCGTGAGCCGCCCCTCGCCGGCGAGCCGGTGTTCAAAGAGGACGACGTGCCCTCCAGGCTCTCGGCGATCGAGCGTCAGCTCGGCCAGATCACCCGCCAACTCGACGAGATGAACGCCCGACTGCGCGCTGGGACCGGCAGTGACGGCGAGCGAGCGGGGTAGCCGGCTCTGGTCCTCGACGGCCCGCCGCAGTGGCGGGCTGGTGGTTGCGTTCGTGCTGCGCATGCCACCAAGAAACGGCATCCACGGAAGTTTTTGCAGATGGCGCGGGTTAACCGCGAACCCATTAACTGCAATTAACTTCGCAGGTCAGGGCCGTTATTCAAGGTGGGGGCGGTGATGGAGGAGAAGCGACTTCAGGCGGTCCGCAAGCAGCTCGGTTACTCGGCCGAGGCTGTCATTCGCATGCTTCTCAAACGCGCCGACGCCCTCGGCGTCCCGGTGATGACGGCGGCGAGCCTGAAGACCAAGCTCTCCCGCTGGGAGAACGGGCACGAAGCCGTCAGCGAGACCTATCAGCGGCTGTTCCGCGACATCTACGGCCGCACCAACGAAGAACTCGGCTTTCCTCGGGAAGGCGAGGACAGCGACGGCGCGGAGCTGCGGTCGAGGCTGGCGATGGCGAAGACCGTGGATGCGGACACGGTCGAGGTCTTCCTGCGGCAGATCAACGATGCGAGGCACGTCGACCGTCGCTTCGGCGGGATCACACTGCTCGACCAGCTCCGCAGCACCATCAAGCAGGTCGAAGACCTGCTCAGCTACAACACCATTGGCAGCCGACGGGAAAGGCTCGCCGGTGCGCTCACCGAGGCGTCCACATTGGCGGGCTGGGAAGCACTGGACCGGAACGCCCTCGGGCAGGCGTGGGAGCACTACGAACGCGCAAAATCCGCGGCCCGCGAGGCGATGGCTCCGGCTCTCCTGGCACACGCCGCGGCGGAGCAGGCGTTCGTCCTGATCGACGTCGGCGAGACCGCCTTGGCGGTCGAGCAGCTCGCGTACGCCTGTGAGGTCGCGGAGGCGTCGGCACCGCCGCTGCTGCGAGCGTGGCTGTCCGCGGCTCACGGAGAGGGACTGGCCGCCGTTGGCGACCGCGACGGTGCGCTGCGGGCGTTCGACGTGGCAGACGCGTTGTTGCCTTCTGAGCCGGTCGATGCCGCGCTGCCGTTCCTGTTCCTAGGCGGCTCGCACCTCGACCGCTGGCGAGGTAACGCCCTGAGCAAGCTAGGCGAGCCAGAGGCGATCGACCAACTCGTCGAAGCGCTACCGCGCGTACCTGCGCAGTTCGTGCGGGCGCGCACAGGGCTTCTCGTCGACCTGGCACTGGCGTTCGCTGCCGCCGGAGACCGCGACGCCGCGCTCGACCACTCCAGGCAAGCGCGACGTCTGGCTTCTCAGATCAAGTCAGACCGACACCTACGCCGGCTCGGCGGGCTGATCTTGCCCGGTTCCACCGAGGGTGTTGCGTGAAGCGAGGAAGTACAGCAGCGCCACCAGTGTTCCCGAACCGAGCAGCTCCTGCCGCTGCGCTAGCTCGGTAACCCGAGCTAGCGGAACCCACTCGACCTGGCCGACTTCCTCGGTGTCGGTCGGATCGCCGATGTGCTTCGCCCCACGCCACAAGTAGACGTCCACCGGGGCGGTGACCTGTCCGGGCAGAGGCTCGAAGGTCACCAGGTGCTGACCCTCGCCGACCGGCTCCCAACCGCTCTCCTCAGCGGCTTCGCGAGCGGCGGTTCCAGCCGAATCGTCACCGTCGTCGACCAAGCCGCCAAGCAGCTCGTAACCCCACTGCTGGGTCGGGAACCGGTAACGCCACAGCATCAGCGCCCGGTCCTCATCGTCCACGATCAGAGCGATCGCGATCCGCGCCAGGTGAACGACGTGGTACTCCCACCGCTCACCGTTCGGCGCCTCCACGTCAGCCAACCCCAACCGAACCCACCGGTTGTCATAGACCAGCCGCTCCCCGTATGTCTTCCATGCTCCGCGCTCAGTGCTCACGGTGTTGAGCGTACGGGGAGCGGAGGAACGGAGTTTACAAACCTAGAGACTGCTGCCCTCAAGGCAGGAAAGGAAAGTTTTGAGTTCCTACCCCAATGGCGGCTAGATCTGATTAGAGTAGAGCTTTCAAGGATTCGTAGAAAGCGTTACCTGAGGCTCCAATTACGATGTCCTTTGCGATTCTTAGGCTTGCGCGTAGGGCCTGTCGTGCTGCCGGCTTACTTGCTTCGTTCGAATTCTTTACGTCGCTGAGTACACTTACCGAGTCATTTAATTCGTCCCGTTCGCTCTTGCTGATTTCGTCAACTCTTTCGGAGTTTTTCAGGATGTCTACCAGCTTGGCGATAAGTTGCGCTTGGTCATCTCTCTCGTTGGTGACGGTCATGTTGTTTACGCCACCGTTGTTCATGGCGAAATTCCCGTAGTTTGTCCCGTGCAGGAAAGGTCCATTGATTGTCAAATTAACCGGCTCCTTCTCTAGGGAGTCGTTGTCGATTAGCTCAATCCCTTGTTCGCGGTGTTCTTGGGCCACGTAGACTATGCCCGCATCCGTCAGTTCGACGTGATCACCGCGGAACCCTCTGTATCTAATGAGGCCCGCGCTCAGGCAAGCGGACATTACTTCTCGAAACTCGCGATCCGATAGGAACTCAAAGGCTTTTCTTAGCTCGTCTTGGCGAAGCTCCGATTTGCGCTCAAGTCGTCGATCCCAAAGCCATGAAACCACGTAGGTGACCGAGCCTTCTACTTGGTCCCACGTTTTTCCTGGTGCGGATAGTTTCCTTGCTCTCCGGAAGGGATCGTGCAGGCGAAATGTCACTACTGAGTCGGATTCGGCAAGCGACAACTGCTTCCCGTTCCTCAGAGCTAGATAAAATTGGTCGCCGTACTTACTATGGTGGACGTACCGTTTGGTAACCTGGGAAAGGTGGGCAAATGGTATTTGTGAATCTCGGTGCTGGGAATCTTCGGCGGGATTGCATGTTACCCAATCTCCTGGGGTCACGAACTGTGCCCGAGTAAGAGACGTTCGATAGGTGGAAATGAACCATTGACTCCCGAAGATCGCAGCTTCGGTGGCTCCGATAAGGAGCATTGGTGGCACTATTCCAGAAATTGACCGTAGGGTGAAAAGTGAAATCAGGAATATTGCCAAGAGTGCAACACTTGTGATGTGGAATAGCTTAAAGTTGGGGACCAGTCTCTCCCGCGCTCCTCCTCTGCGTGTGCCGCCAACGTAGTCGTCAAAGTCAGGATCAATGTGTGGGTTCCATTCTCGAACTAGCTTGGGTATATTTCGGATGATGCTCAATTTCCCTCTTTTGTCCCCAGTGTCGTCTAACCGCGCGTTTTATCATATGCGTGAGGGTGCTTTGGCAAATTCGCGGAGAGTTAACCCGTTTGGGCTATAGATCTTTGTATCCTAGGTCGGATGCAGGCTTTGTCCACGATCGTCATCACAGGCCCGGCATCGCGGTCAGCACGGACCGATTCGATCCACACGGATGGAATCCAGCAGTGGAAATAGTTGAGGTTGTCATCTGCCTGGCCGCCGGTGAGCAGGACCCCGCATCGACGGGCCCCACTTATCGACCGCGAGATGGATCTTGGCGCCCGGCCCGCGGCGGGATCGTCCAAATCTCTCGTCCGCGACCGAGCGCTCCTCGCTCGCGGGTTTATGGCTCCCGCCGTTTTGGCATTCGGCTGCCCAGGATCTCCGCCGCCTTGCGGTCGGAAGCTGCGACCCAGGCTGCGTAGACGCGGAGGGTGGTGGCGCCTCCGCCGCCATGTCCGAGACGGCCGGAGACTGTGGGGAGGTCGATGCCTGCGGTGAGGAGTTCTGTGGCGGAGTAGTGGCGTAGGGCGTGGAGGTGGGTTTTGATGCCGAGCCGGTCGGCCATGTCCTTGTAGCGCTGGGTTATGGCGTTGGGGGAGTAGGGCTGGGTGTGGTCAGGGTGTTGAGTGCCGGCGAAGACGTAGAGATCGTCGTTGAACTTGGCGCCTAGGCCTCGGACTCGGTCGGCGACGCGGTCGCGGTGTTCGCAGAGCAGGGTGACCGTATCCGAGTCGAGGGCGATGCGGCGGTTCTGGTGGGTCTTGGTGTCCTTCTCCTTGCCGCGGACCCAGTTGCGGCGAAGGTCGATGACTTCCTCATCGAGGTCGACGCGTGAGAAGCGCAGACCGACGAGTTCTCCGCGGCGCATGCCTGTGGTCATGGCGAGCCAGACGAGCGTGCCCCAGTCCTCGTCCATCCGGAATGCTTCCTCGGACAGCCGCGCTGCCTCGGCGGGAGCGGGCGGGTCCGGATCCGGGCGCTTCTGGCGCGGTTTCCGTGCGACGCGGGCCGGATTGGAACTGATCCAGTCCCAGCGTTCTGCGGCGTCGAGGGTGCCGCTGATGATCGCGTGGATCTGGCGGACTGTTGAGGCAGCCATCGGTTTGCACGCGTGTGGGCGGCATTCCTCGGCGACGCAGTCGTGCTCGCCGGGCTTCTTGTGCTTCTCGATGTAGGGCTTGCCGTCGCAGCGAGCGCGGCAGCGTCGAAGCTCGGTGTAGAAGCCCTCGAGCATCCTCGCGGAAATCTTGTTCACCGCAGTCTCGCCGAGCGCTGGCTTGATCGAGCGGTCGATGTAGCCGCTGTAGGTGTGCCGGGTGCTGTCCTCGATCTCGCTGGTGCGCATCCACTCGTCCAGGGCGAAGGACAGGCTCACCGTCGACGGGGTAGAGCGCTGGCTGTCGACCTGTGCCAGCAGCTTGGTGAGCGCCTTCTCGGCGCGCTTGTAGGCGGCCTTGTCCGTGCCGTTGATCGTCTCGCGTAGGTAGGTGCGGCGACCCGTCACCGGGTCGTTGCCCGCGAAGACGACCACCCGGAGCGTCTTGCTGCGCTCCTCGATGCGGCCGCGCTGACGTTCATCGGGGTGTGAACGACTCATGGCCTTGAGTGTACTCGCACCCAAGGCCGCACCCAGGATCATTTCCATGATCCACATATTCGCTTGTTTTGCCTGGTGAAGGCTGGTGCCCCCGGTGCGATTCGAACGCACACTGGACGGATTTTGAGTCCGCTGCCTCTGCCGTTGGGCTACGGGGGCTGGTCTTGTTGTCAGCATACGTGACGGCTGATCAGGGTCTTCCGGGAGGGTGTCCGGGGCGTTACCCCTGGTCAGGGTTGTGTTTCGGGGGGTGGAAGACCGTTTACCGCGCGGGTCTGGTGGTTGTGATCACGGCGGTTTAGGTTCGCGGGGTCGTGCAGTGTGTGGTGGGTCGAACGCGCGGAGGCCGTTGTGGTCGATGAGGTGACACGGGACGAACCGGGGCTGCGGCGGAGTCTGAAGAACCGGCACCTGCAGATGATCGCGCTCGGCGGGATCATCGGGGCCAGCTTGTTCATCGGCAGCGGGGCGGTCATCTCGACCGTCGGGCCGGCGGCCGTGGTGTCCTACGCGATCGGCGGGCTGATCGTCGTGCTCGTCATGCGGATGCTCGGCGAGATGGCCACCGCGGCACCGACGCTGGGCTCCTTCATGGAGTACGCGCGGACGTCGCTGGGGGAGTGGGCGGGATTCACGCTCGGCTGGCTGTACTGGTACTACTGGGTCGGCGTGGTGGCCTTCGAAGCCGTCGCCGGGGCGGAGCTGATCAACCCGCTGATCCCCATGGTGCCCCAGTGGGTGATCTCGCTCGTGCTGATGCTGGTGCTGACCGGCACCAACTTGGTTTCGGTGCGCTCGTTCGGCGAGACCGAGTTCTGGCTGGCCTCCATCAAGGTCATCACCATCGTGATCTTCCTGGTGTGCGGGACCTTGTTCGTCTTCGGGCTCTGGCCCGGGGCGGAGCTGTCCGTCGGCAACATCGGCAAGGACGGGTTCTTCGCCAACGGCGGGTTCTCCGTGCTGCACGGCGTGGTGATCGTGATCTTCTCCTACTTCGGCACCGAGATCGTCACAATCGTCTCCGCCGAATCCGACGAGCCGGAGCGCTCGGTGGCCAAGGCGACCAAGGCCGTGGTGTGGCGGGTGCTGCTGTTCTACGTGGGCTCGGTGACGCTGCTGGTGATGATCACTCCGTGGGACCAGATCCCCACCGAAGGCAGCCCGTACGCGGCTGCGTTCACCCGGTTCGGGCTTCCGGCGGCCGAAGTCGTCGTCGACGTCGTGGTGTTCACCGCGGTGATCTCGGTGCTCAACTCCGGCCTCTACACCGCCTCCCGCATGTTGTTCGCGCTGCAGCGGCGGTCTTTCGCCCCCGGCTGGGTGCGCGACCTCAACGGTCGTGGGGTGCCGTGGAAGGCGATCCTGCTGTCCACACTGGTCGGTTACGTCGCTGTTGCGGCCAGTTTCGTCGCCCCGGACACGATCTTCTACTTCATCATCAACAGCGCCGGCGCCGTTGCGCTGATCATCTACGGCATGATCGCGCTCTCGCAGCTGCGGATGCGCCGCCGCCTGGAAGTCGAGGCGCCCGAGTCGCTGAAGCTGAAGATGTGGTTCTTCCCCTACCTGACCTGGATCACCCTGGGGTTGATCGCCATCGTGATCATCACCATGTCCTTCGTCGCCGACGTCCGGTCGCAGCTCGTGCTGAGCCTCATCAGCGTCGCCGCGATCCTGTTGATCTACCTGGTGTTCGTGCGGCGGAAGGCTCCGAACTCGTGAGCGCGGGGATGTCGCGATGGTCACGCCGCCTATTAACCTCGGCGTGAAGTCACTACCGGTAAGCTGCGGTTTCCGATGCAAACCGCATCGGCGGACCCCGAGTTCTACTGGAGGATCCCGGTGACGACGCCGGCTGCCGAGGACACACGCGAGGCCAAGCCCGTCGAACGTCGCGTACTCGTGGCCGAGGACGAGGCGTTGATCAGGCTTGACCTGGTGGAGATGCTCCGCGAAGAGGGCTACCAGGTCGTCGGCGAGGCCGGAGACGGACAGGAAGCCGTCCGACTCGCCGAGGAACTTCGCCCCGACCTGGTGATCCTGGACATCAAGATGCCGAAGATGGACGGCATCGAGGCCGCTTCCAACATCGCTGGGGACCGGATCGCGCCGGTGGTCATCCTGACCGCCTTCAGCCAGCGCGATCTGGTGGAGCGGGCGCGCGACGCGGGGGCGATGGCCTACCTGGTCAAGCCCTTCGCCAAGCGCGACCTGGTGCCGGCCATCGAGCTGGCGGTGTCCCGGTTCACCGAGGTGCAGGCCCTGGAAGCCGAGGTCAACGACCTCAACGAACGGCTCGAGGCGCGCAAGACCATTGAGCGGGCCAAGGGCCTGCTGATGAGCAAGCACAACCTCTCCGAGCCCGAGTCCTTCCGCTGGTTGCAGCGAACCGCGATGGATCGCCGCACCACGATGAAGGCGGTGGCGCAAGCAGTTCTGGAGAACCTGTCCTGATCGAAGGACGGAAGCGGGGTGCTCACGGGCACCCCGCTTTTTCATGCCCCGATCACTTCGGCGGCTGGTCGCGCAAGAGGCACGTCAGCCGCGCCGAGCAGGTGCGGCGGCCCTGGCCGTCGGTGATCTCCACGTCGTAGGTCGCCGTCGACCGCCCACGGTGCAGCGGCGTGGCCACCGCGGTGACCTCACCCTCGGTGACGGCGCGGTGGTGGGTGCAGGTCAGCTCCAGGCCGACCGCGATGCGGCCCTCGCCGGCGCCCAGCGCCGCGGCGACGGAGCCCGCCTGCTCGGCGAGCACCGCGTTCGCACCGCCGTGCAGCAGGCCGTAGGGCTGGCGGTTGCCGGCCACCGGCATCGTCGCGACCACCCGATCGGGGCTGTATTCGACGATCGCGATGCCCATCCGGGCGCTCAGCTGCTCGTCGGTGGCGCTCAGCAGCGCCTCCAGGTCGGCGTCGCCGCTGGTCGCGGCCCCACCGTTGTCGGTAGCGGGCACTGCCGGTCCTCCCCGTCGCCTGCGGTACTGGCTGTCAGGCCTTGAGCTTAAACTCGCGGCCGTGACGCATTCCGAGGACCGACGCCTGCTGTTGATCGATGGCCACTCGATGGCCTACCGCGCCTTCTACGCCCTGCCGAAGGAGAACTTCCAGACCGGCACCGGGCAGCACACCAACGCGGTGTACGGCTTCACCTCGATGCTGATCAACCTGTTGCGCGACGAGCAGCCCACGCACCTCGCGGTCGCCTTCGACGTGTCCCGCAAGACCTTCCGCAGCGAGACCTTCACCGAGTACAAGGCCAACCGCAGCGCCAGTCCCGACGAGTTCAAGGGCCAGGTCAGCCTCATCCAGGACATCCTGGGCGCGCTGAACATCCCGGTGCTGAGCAAGGACAACTACGAGGCCGACGACGTCATCGCGACCCTGACCACCCAGGCCACCGGCGGCGGCTTCGAGGTCGCCATCTGCACCGGCGACCGCGACGCGCTGCAGCTGGTCACCGACGACGTGACCGTGCTGTACCCGACCAAGGGCGTCTCCGAGCTGACCCGGTTCACGCCGGAGGCCGTGGAGGCCAAGTACGGCCTCACCCCCGAGCAGTACCCCGACTTCGCGGCGCTGCGCGGCGACCCGTCGGACAACCTGCCCAAGATCCCGGGGGTGGGGGAGAAGACCGTCACCAAGTGGATCCAGCAGTTCGGCTCGCTGGCCGATCTCGTCGACCGCGTCGACGAGGTCAAGGGCAAGGCGGGCGACAACCTGCGCGAACACCTGTCGTCGGTGCTGCTCAACCGGCAGCTCACCGAGCTGGTGCGCGACGTCGAGCTCGAAGCCGGGCCCGACGACCTGGAGGTGCGCGCCTGGGACCGCGACGCGGTGCACCGGCTGTTCGACGACCTGGAGTTCCGGGTGCTGCGCGACCGCCTGTTCGCCACCCTCTCCAGCGCCGAACCCGAGGTCGAGGACGGTTTCGAGATCACCGGCGGTGTCGTCGAACCCGGTGCGCTCGCCGCGTGGCTCGACGAGCACGCGCGCAGCGGCACGCGCGTCGGCCTGTCCTTCACCGGCTCGTGGGCGCGCGGTCGCGGTGACCTGACCGGCCTCGCGCTGGCCACCTCCGACGGGGCCGGCGCCTTCGTCGACGTCACGGCCCTGACCAGCGAGGACGAGCAGGCGCTGGCCGCGTGGCTGGCCGACGCCGCGATGCCCAAGGCCGCGCACGACGTCAAGGGGCCGCTGCACGCCATCCGCGACCGGGGCTGGAGCATCGCCGGGCTCACCAGCGACACCGCCCTGGCCGCCTACCTGGTGCGTCCCGGCCAGCGCTCCTTCGAGCTGCCCGACCTGGTCGTGCGCTACCTGCAGCGCGAGCTGCGCGCCGACAGCGGCGCCGACGACGGTCAGCTGTCGCTGCTGGAGGACGAGTCCGAGAGCAAGGAGAAGGCCGCCGAGGGCGAACTGCTGCGGGCCCGCGCTGTGGCCGAGCTCGCCGACGCGTTGGACACCGAGCTCGGCCGCATGGACAGCACCAAGCTGCTCACCGACCTCGAACTGCCGCTGCTGCTGGTGCTCGCCGAGCTCGAAGGCGCGGGTATCGCCGTGGACGCCGAGCAGCTGGCCGAGCTGGGCGCGCACTTCGCGGCGCGAGTCAAGCAGGCCGCGCAGGAGGCCTACGCGGTCATCGGCAAGGAGATCAACCTCGGCTCGCCGAAGCAGCTGCAGGTGGTGCTCTTCGACGAGCTGAACATGCCCAAGACCAAGCGCACCAAGACCGGCTACACCACCGACGCCGAAGCGCTGCAGACCCTGTTCGAGAAGACCGAGCACCCGTTCCTGCAGCACCTGCTTGAGCACCGCGACGCCACCCGGCTCAAGACCACGGTGGAGGGGCTGGCGAAGTCCATTTCGGACGACGGGCGGATCCACACCACCTTCAACCAGACCATCGCCGCCACCGGGCGGCTGTCGTCGACCGAGCCGAACCTGCAGAACATCCCGATCCGCACCGAGGAGGGACGCCGGATCCGCGAGGTGTTCGTCGTCGGCGGTGAGTACGCGGACCTGATGACCGCCGACTACAGCCAGATCGAGATGCGCATCATGGCGCACCTCTCCGGCGACGAGGGGCTCATCGAGGCGTTCAACACCGGCGAGGACCTGCACAACTACGTCGCCTCGCAGGCCTTCGACGTGCCGATCGGCGAGGTCAGCCAGGAGCTGCGCCGGCGGGTCAAGGCCATGTCCTACGGCCTGGCCTACGGGCTGTCCGCCTACGGCCTGGCGCAGCAGCTGCGCATCTCCGCCGAGGACGCCAAGGCGCAGATGGACGCCTACTTCGCCCGCTTCGGCCGGGTCCGCGACTACCTGCGCGAGGTCGTCGACCAGGCCCGCAAGGACGGCTACACCTCCACCATCATGGGTCGCCGCCGCTACCTGCCGGACCTGCTCAGCGACAACCGCCAGCGCCGCGAGATGGCCGAGCGGATGGCGCTCAACGCCCCGATCCAGGGCAGCGCTGCCGACATCATCAAGGTCGCGATGCTCGGCGTGCATGGGGCCATCAAGGCCGAGGGCCTGCGCTCGCGGACCCTGCTGCAGGTGCACGACGAACTGATCATCGAGGTCGCCGACGGCGAGCGCGACGTGGTGGAGAAGCTGGTGCGCGAGCAGATGGGCTCGGCGTACCCGCTGGACGTGCCGCTGGAGGTCTCGGTGGGCTTCGGGCGGTCCTGGGACTCCGCCGCCCACTGAACGGCTGATCTCGAGTCGATCACGGATCGGCTGATTCGGGGATGCGCGGCCGGGGCGTGTTGTGCAATGGCGAACGTCACCGCTGGTGGGGCCCAGGGGCCAACACCGAACACGGGTGCGGATAACCTGCTACGCGCTCCGGCCGGATCTCGGCCGCTGCGGCGCTATGGCCGGGCGGGGCGCCACCAGGGCGCGGGCACCCCGAACGCTTTCCGCGCCGACCCCGAGGAGGAGCATGATCAGCATCGATCGAGTCGACCACCTGGTCCTCACCGTCGCCGATGTGGATCGGGCGGTCGAGTTCTACCGGGACGTCCTCGGCATGGAGCCGGTGGAGTTCCCAGGTGAGCGGCGCGCGGTGCGCTTCGGTGACCAGACCATCAAGCTGCACGCCTCCGCCGAGCTCGTCGAGCCCACCGCGACCCACCCGGTCCCCGGCTCGGCGAACCTGTGCTTCGTCACCAGCCAAGCGCTGTCGGACGTGCAGGAACACCTGCGCAACAACGACGTCCGCATCGAGGAGGGCCCGGTCGGCCGCACCGGCTCCAAGGGCCCCATCACCTCGATCTACCTGCGGGACCCCGACGGCAACCTCATCGAGGTCGCCCGCTACGACGACGAGTGAGGCCCCTGCGGCGGAATCGAAGTGTCAGCTGAAACGTCCGCCCCCACAGCGGAGGCGGAGGTTCCAGTTGACACTTCCACGAAGTGGAGGTTCCCGGTCCGAGCGTTGCGGTTTCGGACGCGGTGGTGGAGGTTTTCAACTGAAACCCCTCACAGGACACGAACTCCCCCGGAGCGCGGGCTCCGGGGGAGTTGTCGTCAGAGGGACAGTTCGGGCTTGAGCCGGCTGGGGGTCCAGACCCGCTGGCGCCACGCGGCGATCGTGGTCAGCAGCAGGGCCGCCACCAGGTAGCACACCAGCACCGCCACGGCTTGGGCCACGGAGTCCGAGGTGCCGCCGTAGATGAGGTGGCGCAGGCCGGTCACCACGTAGCCCAGCGGCAGGACCTGGTGCAGCGGGTGCAGCGGCTCCGGGATGGTCTGCCACGGGAACGTGCCACCGGCGGTGACCAGCTGCAGCACCAGGATCACCAGGGCGATGAACTTGCCCTTCGGCCCGAACGCGGCGTTGAGCGCGTGCACCATCGCGGTGAAGGCGAACGAGGTCAGGATCAGGAACCCGAGCGTCCGCCACTGGTGCGCCGGGTGCACGCCGATGGCGAACACCACCACCGCGAACAGCAGCAACGCCTGCACCAGGCCGATCAGCGCGGCGGGCAGCCAGCCGCCCAGCGCGACCTTCCACGGCGCCACACCCGCGGCGAGCGCGCGGTTGGACATCGGCCGCATGAGCAGGAACAGCACGAACCCGCCGACCCACAGCGCCAGGCCCATGAAGTACGGGGCCAGTCCGGCGCCGTAGGTGTCGGCCTTGACCTGCGCCTGGGTGTCGACGGCGACCGGGTCGCCGATGGTGTCGGCGGTGGCCTGCCGCGTCTTGTCGTCCGGGTTCGGGATGTCCCCGGCGCCCTTGCCGAGCTCGCTGGCCAGGGTGGTGGAGCCGTCGGCGAGCTGCCCGGATCCGTCGTAGAGCTGCCGGGTGCCGCCGACGAGCTGGTCGGCGCCGTCGGCGAGCTTGCTGGTGCCCGCGACCGCCTGCTGCTCGCCGTCGCGCAGCTGCCCCGCGCCGTCGTCGACCTGCGAGGCACCGTTGGTCAGCTGCTCGATCCCGCTGGTCAGCTGCGGGGTGGCGTTGGCGAGGGCGCGGTTGCCGTCGGCGACCTGGCGGGCGCCGTCGGCCAGCGCGTTCAGCTGCCCGACCTGGTTCTGCAGCTTGGCGTTGGCGTCGGTGGCGGGACTGCCGAGGTCGTCGAGCCCGGCGACGATCTTCTGCACGGTGGCCTCGTCGACACCGGCCTGGCGCAGCTGCTGGGCGGTCTTGGCCTTGGTCTGGTCCAGGTTGTCGACGATGCCCTGGGAGAGGTCGCCGACGACGTTGACCTTCTGCGCCAGCTGCTCGTTGCCCTGGGCGACCTTCTCGGCGCCGTCGGCCAGCTTCGCGGTCTGCGCGGGCAGCTGCGCGGTGGAGGACTGCAGGGCCTGCAGCCCGGTGTGCAGCTGCCCGGTGCCGTCGGCGAGCCGGTTGGCGCCCGAGGCGAGCTGCTGCTGGCCGCCGAGCAGCTGGTGCGCGCCGTCGGAGAGCTGCGTGCCGCCCTGCTGCGCCTGGCCGAGGCCGTCGCGCAGCTGCCCCGCGCCGTCGGCGAGCTTGCCCGCGCCGTCGGCGGCCTCGACGGTCTTGTCGTGCACCGTGGAGAAGCCCAGCAGGAACTGCTCGGCCGCGGTCGATCCCGCGTTGGACGCCACGCCCTTGCGGACCTCACCGGCGAGCTTGTCGGCGATGGTGCCCACCAGGTAGTTGTTGGCGTCGTTGGTGATCAGCTGCAGCTTGGCCTGCCGCGGCGTGAAGTCGGCGGGGGAGACCAGCGCGTTGGAGAAGTCCTTGGGCACCACCAGCGCGAAGGTGTAGTCGCCGTTGGCCACGCCCGCCTGGGCGCGCTGCAGGTCGGTGCGGGTCCAGGAGAACGTGCCGGAGTCCATCAGCTCGTCGTAGACGTCCTGGCCGGCGTTGAGCGGCTGGCCGTCCTCCTTCTGGGCGCCGGTGTCGTCGATGACGACCGCGGCGGGCACCGAATCCAGCTTCCCGTAGGGATCCCAGTTGGCGTAGATGTACATCGCGCCGTAGAGCAGCGGCACGAGGGTGACCGCCAGCAGCGCGAGCTTGGGCAGCTTGCCAGAGGTGAGCCGCCGCAATTCCGTTGCGGCGAGCCGGAAAGTAGTCATCACGGACCTTCAGGTGTCAACCGGCCGAAGTGGACTTCTGGGTTTCGTCCGCGCCGATGCGGACGGAGGGCACTCCGAGCTTGTCGGCGGAGTGGGTGGAGCAGAGCACGACCACCGCCATGCCTCCTTCGGCGCGGGTCGTGGCCAGGGAGTACCAGAGCTGCGGGTCGTCGCCGTGGCGGTCGGGGCAGTCGAGCACCAGCGCGCGCGTGGTGCGGGACTCGCAGGCCAGGTCGACCAGCAGCCGGGTTCGCTGGTGCGCTGTGAGGTTGTCGAAGCGGACGTCGCCGGGGAGTTCGCGCTCGTCCAGCCAGCCGCGCACCTTGCGGCGGGACGAGCCGCGCCCGGCCAGTGACAGGCCCTCGGCGACGACGTCGCGGACCTGCAGGGCGTCGTCGGGTTCGGTGATCTGCGGCGCGTCGACGACGGAGACCGCGCGGCGCAGCTTGTCG
Organism: Saccharopolyspora mangrovi; assembly: GCF_035320975.1. Classification (NCBI taxonomy): domain Bacteria; kingdom Bacillati; phylum Actinomycetota; class Actinomycetes; order Pseudonocardiales; family Pseudonocardiaceae; genus Saccharopolyspora; species Saccharopolyspora mangrovi. The sequence goes on from NZ_JAWLNX010000041.1 coordinate 21,934, forward strand.
GGATCGGCCGAGCCGTCCAGCCGGACGCTGCCGGAGCTGGGCTTGAGCCGCCCGGACAGGGCCAGCGCGAGCGCGGTCTTGCCGGTTCCGGCCTCGCCGGTGACCAGCTGCACCTGCCCGTCGGCGACCCGCAGTGAGGTGGGGGCCAGCAGCGGGCCGTGCGCGCCGATGACCTCGACGCCGGTGGCGACGATCTCCACGCCTTCTCCTCGATCCTGAGACCTGCTGCGCTGCCCCAGGATCGAGGGGTCAGCGCAGTGCGGTGGCCGGGCGCACCTCCCACATCGTCCACAGTGGCCGGTAACCCTGCCGGGGCCAGAACACCGAGGACAGCGGATTGGGAGGGTTGTAGTACAGGAAGCTGCCGATGGCGCCTCGGCGCGCGAACTCGTCGTGCACCACTGCCATCAGCTGGCGGCCGATACCGGTGCCGCGCGCCTTCTCGTGCACCGACACGCAGTTGATGTAGGCCCACGAGCCGGGGCGCAGCCGGTAAGCCCGCGGGGACTTGCCGGTGTCGATCCAGCCGCATTCCGCGACCGCGACGGGCGTGCCGTCCTGCTCCGCGAGCCAGACCGGATCGTCGGAGTGCAGGCGCACTCGGGCGGCGGTCCGCTTCAGCTGCGCGGCATCGGAGCGGTACGTGGCGGTTCCGACGAGGGCGGCGTATTCGAGCTCGGCCAGGGTGAGCTCGACGACGGCGTCCAGGTCGGCCGGTCCCGCGCGACGCACCTTTACGGTACCAGACAGTTCCGTATCTGCCACCGGGGCGGGTGATCGAATCGCCAGCACCGACAACGGCAGGAAACCGTGGTCCAGCAACGCCCTCGTGCCCTGCACGTCCCGGCTCGGCCAGACCACCATCGCCGAGGAGTTCGGCCCCGGGTCGTCCCGCTCGGCCAGCCACGCTCGCCACGCGCCCAGCAGCGCGTCCAAGCCCGCGCGCGGGTGCTCGCCGACGATCGGGAACAGCTCGAAGGCCTCACCGGCCTGCCACAACCCGCGCGCCGAGCCCTCCGGGTTGGAGGTGTGCGTGACCAGCCCGGCCACCGCCTGCCCCTCGGCGGTCCGCGCCGCGACCGGCTCGGCGTTCGACGGCACGAACTGGTCTTGCGGTAACTCCGGGTCCAGGGCGGCGAACCGCGCGAACTGGGCCTCCATCAAATCCTGCGCGGTCGCCACCGGGGGCTCCTCACATCTGTCTGGGGCGAGCGACGAAGTCGTTACGTCGTTTCACCACCTGATCGGTCGGCACCGCCGCGGGTTCTCAGCGGTTCGCTGGTGAGGACGCCGCGACGCCGTGTACTGGCATACATCAGGAGCGGCGCCCGGAGCCAGCGGGCCGCTGAGGTTCCCTACCCGCGTCGCCGAGCAGGCCGACCACGAGACATCTCAGTCGACCGTGCAGACGAAGATCGCTGTTCCTGGGAACAGCCTGCCTCGGAGCGGGCTCCACTGGCCCCAGACCTGAGCGTGCCCCTCGGGCCACTCCGGTTCGACGAGATCGGTCAGCCGCAGCCCGGCGCCCGCCAGCTCCCGTACGAAGTCGCCCAGCGTGCGGTGGTGCTCGACGTAGGTGGCGCGATCGTCGCCGTCGATCTCCAGGTAGGGGGTGCGGTCGAAGTAGGAGTGCGTCGCGGTCAGGCCGGTCGGCCCCGGATCGTCCGGGAAGATCCACCGCATCGGGTGAGTGATGGCGAACACCCACGCGCCGCCGGGGCGCACCACCCGGGCCACCTCGCGGAACACCGCGCCCACGTCGGCCACGAACGGGACCCCGCCGAACGCCGAGCAGGCCAGGTCGAAGCTGCCGGTGGCGAAGGGCAGCAGGTCGGCGCTGGCCTGGACCAGGGGAACCGAGGTCCCGGTGCGCTTCCCGGCGTCGAGGGCGTGCCGCAGCATCCCGGCGGAGATGTCCAGGCCGACGGCCTCGGCGCCCTGGCCGGCCAGCCAGCGCGCGCACGACGCCGCGCCGCAGCCGATCTCCAGCACCCGCTTGCCGCGCACCTCGCCCAGCAGCCCGGCCTGCTCCTCGCGCAGGCCCTCCGGGCACCACACGAAGTCGTCGTCGCCCAGGAAATCGCCGTGCTCGGCCTGGTAGTCGTCGGCGTCGGCGTCCCACCACAGGCGGTTCGCCGAGCGCGACTCCGCGGCGTCCACCGCGCGCTTGCGCACGCCAACGGTCCCCAGCAACAGCTCAGCCGAGCTATTCTGGGAATCGGCGCTCTCCGGCTCGTCGGGACGTGTCAAGGATTCTCCCGGGGCGTGGATGCTGGGCGGACGTGAAGAGATTGTGACGTGCGTCCGACAGGCGTCCGCCGCCCAGGGGCACCGCGGTTTGCCCGGCGATCGAGAAAGCGCGTACGATACCGCCCGCGCCGTGGGTCTTTTTCTCGTCGGCTTCTGCGCCCCGGGTCACACCGAGGTGGCGAAGGTCGGTCGGCAAACGGAATCCGCAGGTCCGGCAGCAATGTCGGACTGGACGAAACCGGCCACGGCGCGGCACAAACGTAGAACCAGCGACCAACCTATCCGTACCGGAGCAACCCACCTGATGTCCACCGACACCACCACCGTCCCGACTGCAGCCGCCACCAAGCCGCAGGTCGCAGTGAACGACGTCGGGACGGAGGAGGACTTCCTCGCCGCCGTCGACCAGACCATCAAGTACTTCAACGATGGGGACATTGTTGAGGGCACCATCGTCAAGGTCGACCGTGACGAGGTGCTGCTCGACATCGGCTACAAGACCGAGGGCGTCATCCCGTCCCGGGAACTGTCGATCAAGCACGACGTCGACCCCGCCGAGGTCGTCACCGTTGGTGACTTCGTCGAGGCGCTTGTTCTCCAGAAGGAGGACAAGGAAGGCCGGCTGATCCTCTCCAAGAAGCGCGCCCAGTACGAGCGCGCCTGGGGCACCATCGAGGAGCTCAAGGAGAAGGACGAGCCCGTGCGCGGCACCGTCATCGAGGTCGTCAAGGGCGGCCTCATCCTCGACATCGGGCTGCGCGGCTTCCTGCCGGCGTCCCTGGTCGAGATGCGCCGCGTCCGCGACCTGCAGCCCTACGTGGGCCGCGAGCTCGAGGCCAAGATCATCGAGCTGGACAAGAACCGCAACAACGTGGTCCTGTCCCGCCGCGCCTGGCTGGAGCAGACCCAGTCCGAGGTCCGCAGCGAGTTCCTCAACCAGCTGCAGAAGGGCCAGGTCCGCAAGGGCGTCGTGTCCTCCATCGTCAACTTCGGTGCGTTCGTCGACCTCGGTGGAGTCGACGGTCTGGTGCACGTCTCCGAGCTCTCCTGGAAGCACATCGACCACCCGTCCGAGGTCGTCGAGGTCGGCCAGGAGGTCACGGTCGAGGTCCTCGACGTCGACATGGACCGCGAGCGCGTCTCCCTGTCGCTGAAGGCCACCCAGGAAGACCCGTGGCGTCAGTTCGCCCGCACCCACGCGATCGGCCAGATCGTGCCGGGCAAGGTCACCAAGCTGGTGCCGTTCGGTGCGTTCGTCCGCGTCGACGAGGGCATCGAGGGCCTGGTCCACATCTCCGAGCTGGCCGAGCGCCACGTGGAGATCCCGGAGCAGGTCGTCCAGGTCGGCGACGAGGTGATGATCAAGGTCATCGACATCGACCTCGAGCGTCGCCGGATCTCCCTGTCGCTGAAGCAGGCCAACGAGGGCTTCAGCCCCGACTCGGAGTTCGACCCGACTCAGTACGGCATGGCCGCTGAGTACGACAACGAGGGCAACTACATCTACCCCGAGGGCTTCGACCCGGAGACCCAGGAGTGGCAGGAAGGCTACGAGTCGCAGCGCGAGGAGTGGGAGCGCCAGTACGCCGAGGCGCACACCCGCTACGAGAAGCACATCGCGCAGATCACCAAGGCTCGCCAGGCCGACGCCGAGGCCGCGGCTGCCGCGGCCGCCGGTGGCGGCGAGGAGCAGCCGGCTCCGACCGGTGGCGGCAACTACTCGTCGGCTTCGAACGAAGAGCAGCAGGACAGCGGCTCGCTCGCGAGCGACGCCCAGCTGGCCGCCCTCCGCGAGAAGCTCTCCGGTGGTGCGTGAGCACTGACGCCTGACGGCTGAAGTCCGACGCGGCCCCGCATCCCCCGTGGATGCGGGGCCGTCTCGCGTCCGGGGGCGGTTCTGGACGGGCGGTCCGGGCGCGAACTGCACCTCACAGACGCTCGCCCGCCTGGCAGGATGTAGCGCATGTTGCGGGTGGGTTTGACCGGAGGCATCGGATCGGGCAAGTCGACGGTGGCTCGGCGGCTGGCCGAGCTCGGCGCGGTGGTGATCGACGCCGACGCCCTCTCGCGCGAGGTCGTCGAGCCCGGCAGCGCCGGACTCGCGGAGCTCGTGGAACGGTTCGGCGACGGGATCCTGGACGGCTCCGGCGCGCTGGACCGGCCCGCGCTGGCGGCCAGGGCGTTCGCCGACGAGCAGTCCAGGCTCGACCTCAACGCGATCGTGCACCCCAAGGTCGCCGAGCTGACCGCGCGTCGGATGGCCGAGGCGCCCGCCGACTCGGTGCTGGTGCACGACATCCCGCTGCTGGTGGAGGCCGGGTACGCGCCCAACTACCACCTGGTGATCATCGTGGACGCCGCCGAGGACGTCCGGGTGCGGCGGCTGATCGAGCGCGGGCTCGCCGAGCAGGACGCCCGCGCGCGCATCGCGGCGCAGGCCACCGACGAGCAGCGCCGCGAGGTCGCCGACGTCTGGCTGGACAACGGCGGCGCGGTCGAGGACCTGCTGGCGCGCGTGGACGAGCTGTGGCGCGACCGGCTGGTGCCCTTCGAGGAGAACCTGAGGCTGCGGCAGCGCAGCGCGTCGAATTCGCCGGAGCTCGTCGACCCGGACCCGGCGTGGGCCTCCCAGGCGCGGCGGCTGATCGCCCGCGTTCAGCGGGCGGCGGGGGAGCGCGCGGTGCGCGTCGACCACATCGGTTCCACCTCGGTGCCGATGCCGGCCAAGGACGTCATCGACCTGCAGCTCACCGTCCGCACCCTCGCCGACGCCGACGCCCTGGCGGAGCCGCTGGGCGAGGCGGGCTTCCCCCCGCTGCCCGGCATCGACGGCGACACGCCGCACGACTTCGCCCCGGAACCCGAGCAGTGGTCCAAGCGCCTGCACGTCTCAGCCGATCCGGGCCGCTGCGCCAACCTCCACGTCCGGGTCGACGGCACTGCAGCCTGGCGAGTCGCGCTCGTCTTCCCGTCCTGGCTCCGAGCCGACGCCGAAGCCCGCGAGGACTACCTGGCCCTCAAGCAGCAGGTCGCCGAGACCCACGCCAACGACCCCGACCACAACGGTTACGCCGAGGCCAAGGAACCCTGGTTCGCCAACAACCTCCCCCAAGCCCTCACCTGGGCCAACACCACCAACTGGACCCCCTGACCCCAGCCTTCCCACCTCGGGTCCCACGATTTCAATGGAAATCAGATTCCCGGTTTCATTGAGGTGATCTCAGTAAGGTGCCTGGCAGGGGTGGCCGTGGGGTGATCGGTAGGGGTGGCAGGGGGCCTGCCTGATGGAGTGGGACGTGGGGGCTCCTGGTAGAAGAACTCCGACCAAAGATGATCTTCACCAGGTAAGGCCCCCACGTGATCACCTATCGTGCCATCCTCGATGTTCCTCGTGATCTCGCCCTGTATCTC
>NZ_JAWLNX010000042.1:0-27572 GCF_035320975.1 Saccharopolyspora mangrovi
GCAGCACCGCGCCGTTCATGGTCATCGACACGCTCATCCGATCCAGCGGGATGCCGTCGAAGAGCTGCCGCATGTCCAGGATCGAGTCGATCGCCACGCCCGCCATGCCGACGTCCCCGCCGACGCGCGGGTGGTCGGAGTCGTAGCCGCGGTGGGTGGCCAGGTCGAAGGCCACCGACAGGCCCTTCTGCCCGGCCGCGAGGTTGCGGCGGTAGAAGGCGTTGGAGGCCTCGGCGGTGGAGAACCCGGCGTACTGGCGCACGGTCCAGGGCTGGTTGACATACATCGTCGGATAGGGGCCGCGCAGGAACGGAGCCAGACCGGGGTAGGTGGACAGGAAGTCCAGACCGTCCACATCGGATTCGGTGTAGAGCGGCTGGACGTCGATGCCCTCCGGGGCCTCCCACGCCAGCGCGTCGGATTCCTTGCCGGTGGCCGCCAGCACCTCCGACCGCCAGCGGTCCTCATCCGCCTGCGACGGAGCGTCCAGGGGGATGTCGGCGAAGTTCGGGATCTGCGTCATCGTCGGACTCCCAACTCGGCGTGCACGGCCTCGAGGACGGTCAGCGCATCGCACCCGGCGTGGACGTAGCCGTCGACGTCGGCGTGATCGCTCGGTTTCCCTGCCAGCAGAACGGTTTTCGCCCCGGCCTGCCGGAGTGCCTGCGCGGTCTCGGCGGCGCGCTCGGCGTAGATCTCGTCGCTGGAGCACAGGCACACCACCGGAGCACCCGTGTAGGCGGCGAGCACCGCGTCCGTCGAATCGGTCGGCCCGGCCTCGGCGGAACCCAAACCGCCCGCGGCGAACAGGTTGCGGGCGAACGACTCACGCGCGTTGTGCGCCGCCAGGGGCCCGAGCGTGGCCAGGAAGACCGCTGGGCGCTCCCCGGTCTGAGCCAGCCGGGCATCGGCGGCGTCGCGCAGCGCCTCGAAGTTCTCGGCGTAGCGGTGCACCGGCAACCCGCCGCCGGGCTGCTGCGGCGCCGCGCTGCGCTCCACGGGGGCTTCGTCGAGGTTCGGGAACTCGCTGACCCCGGTGATGGCATCGCTGCGACGTGCGATCGCCGCGCGGCGCTCCTGCCAGGTGTCCTCGATCTCCTCGGCGACCAGCCCGGATTCCAGGGCCTGCGGGAGCCCGCCGGTGGCTTCGATGCGCTGGAACCAGGCCCACGCGGTGCGGGCGAGTTCGTCGGTGAGGGTTTCGACGTACCAGGAGCCGCCTGCGGGGTCGATGACCTGGGCGAGGTGGGATTCCTCCAGCAGCAGCGCCTGGGTGTTGCGGGCGATGCGGCGGGCGAAGTCGTCGGGCAGACCGATCGCGGCGTCGAAGGGCAGCGTGGTGACCGACTGGGCGCCGCCGACTCCGGCGGCGAAGGTGGCGATGGTGCCGCGCAGCATGTTCACCCACGGGTCGCGGCGGGTGAGCATCGCCTGCGAGGTCACCGCGTGCTGGGTCTGCGCCCGCGCGGGCTCGCTGACGCCGCTGGAGCGGGTGACCTGCTCCCACAGGCGGCGGGCGGCGCGCAGCTTGGCGATGGTCAGGAACTGGTCCGCGGTGGCGGCGTAGCGGAACTCCAGCTGCCCGGCGGCGGCGTCGACGTCCATGCCCGCCTCGGTGAGCCACCGCAGGTAGGTCACCCCGGCGGCCAGCGAGCAGCCCAGCTCCTGGGCGTCGGAGCCACCGGCGTCGTGGAACGGCAGCGCGTCCACGCTCAGGGCTCCCAGCTGCGGGAACTCGGCGGCGCAGCGCCGGGCCAGCTCCACGGCGGCGTCGCGGTCACCGGCCTGGCCGGTGCGGGCCAGGACGGCCAGCGGGTCCGCGCCGAGGTTGCCGCGCAGCTGCCCGGTGGGCACGCCCTGCTCGGCGGCGAGGTCGAGGTAGGCCTGCGCGGCGGCGGCGAAGTCCGCGCCCGCGTCCAGACTCACGCCGATCATGTCCAGGTGCACGCCGCCCAGCGCATCAGGCAGGTCGTCGATCGCGATCCCGGCGGCACCCAGGCGCAGCCAGAGGGAGGAGACGCCGTTGTAGAGGTCGGCCAGGACCTCCCGGTTGGTCTCTGCGGCGTCGGGGTGCTCGTGGCGCTGCCGCACGTCCCAGCCCTCGGCCACCCCGCCCTGCGGCCGGCTGCCGCGCACGAACGGCGCCAGGCCCGGCAGCCCCGGCTCGACGGGCGCGGAGGTGTAGAGCGGGCGCACCCGGATCCCGTCGTGGGTCGTGGAGTCCAGCACGTCCTCGACCGGACCGGCAGGCGGCTCCTCACCGACCGAACCGGATCGTTTCAGCACCTTGTGGACCTGGTCCTGCCACTGCTCGCGGGTCGGCTCCGGGAACTCCGCAGCCAGCGGGAGATCCGGCCGGCCGCTGCTCGTCGTCGAGTGCGCCACCATACGAAGGATGGTAAGCGGCCAGTTCGGATGTGAAACCGATCAAATCTGTGATGCGCATCTCCGTGGAGTAAACGGCGTTCACTTCTGCACGTCAGGCAAGCGACGAAGTCGCTTTCTCCTTGCCCCATCCTCGCAACTGGCACCGCCGCGGGTTCTCAGGCGTCTTCTGGGAGGACAGCCGCAGCGCCGTGTATTGGTCATACATCAGTCGCGGATCCCGGAGCCAGAAGGCGTCTGAGGTTCCGCTACCGGCACCGCCACGCAGAAGGGCCACACGTGATTCTTCAGAACTATGGCTGTGTTCCGCATAGGTGGTACACCCAGCCGCTCTCCGGGGTGTAGTGGAGTTCGTACTGGGTTTCGATCTTGGGGCCGTCGTGCAGGTGGATGTGCTTGAGGAGGCGGCCTGCGACCGCTTCGTGGTCGCGCAGGTCCTGGACTCTGCCGTCCAGGGGCCCGCCGATGAAGCGCACGTTGCGGGTCGACATGGCGCCCCTCCTTCCTCCTGAGACCAGGGCCGCCTCTCATGGTCGCTGATCACCGGGGTCTTCCACCAGCGACAACACCGGGGTGGAGGAAACCGGCCGGAGGACACCCCGGCTGCCCCGGGCCGGGGGTGGCCAGGGACGATGGGGGGACGATGAAGCTCACCGACCAGCTCCCAGCGCTCACCGCCGGCGATCCCGATCCCGACGCCCAGTTCGAGGCGTTCGTCGAATGGACGACCTCGTTGGGCATCGAGCTCTACCCGGCGCAAGAGGAAGCGCTGATGGAGGTCGTGACCGGCGCGAACGTGATCCTGTCCACCCCGACCGGGTCCGGTAAGAGCATGGTGGCCACCGGCGCGCACTTCGCGGCCCTGGCCACCGGCAAGCGCAGCTTCTACACCGCGCCGATCAAGGCGCTGGTCTCGGAGAAGTTCTTCAGCCTCGTCGACGTCTTCGGCGCCGAGAACGTCGGCATGATGACCGGCGACTCCAGCGTCAACGCCGACGCGCCCATCATCTGCTGCACCGCGGAGATCCTGGCCAACATCGCGTTGCGCGACGGCGCGGACGCCGACGTCGACCAGGTCGTGATGGATGAGTTCCACTTCTACGCCGAACCCGATCGAGGCTGGGCCTGGCAGGTGCCGCTGCTGGACCTGCCGCGCGTCCAGTTCGTGCTCATGTCGGCCACGCTCGGCGACGTCAGCTCCTTCGAGGAGGACCTGACCCGCCGCACCGGCCGGGACACGGCGGTGGTCACCTCGGCCGAGCGGCCGATCCCGCTGAACTTCCGCTACGCCAAGACCCCGCTGCACGAGACCATCGAGGAGCTCCTCGATGGTCAGCAGGCCCCGGTCTACGTCGTGTACTTCAACCAGGCCTCGGCGCTGGAGCAGGCGCAGGCGCTGATGAGCGTCAAGGTCGCCTCCCGCGAGCAGCGTGACGCCATCGCCGAGGCGATCGGCGACTTCCGCTTCACCGCCGGCTTCGGCAAGACGCTGTCGCGGCTGGTCAGGCACGGCATCGGCGTGCACCACGCGGGCATGCTGCCCAAGTACCGGCGGCTGGTCGAGCAGCTCGCGCAGGCCGGGCTGCTCAAGGTCATCTGCGGCACCGACACGCTCGGCGTGGGCATCAACGTGCCGATCCGCACCGTGCTCATCACCGGGCTGACCAAGTACGACGGTGTGCGCACCCGGCACCTCAAGGCGCGCGAGTTCCACCAGATCGCCGGCCGGGCCGGTCGCGCGGGCTACGACACCGCGGGCTTCGTGGTGGTGCAGGCGCCCGAGCACGAGATCGAGAACGAGCGGGCGCTGGCCAAGGCCGGAGACGACCCGAAGAAGAAGCGCAAGGTCGTGCGCAAGAAGGCTCCCGAGGGCTTCGTGTCCTGGAGCGAGAAGACCTTCGACAAGCTGGTGGAGGCCGAGCCGGAGCCGCTGCGGTCCAGCTTCAACGTCAGCCACTCGATGCTGCTGAACGTGATCAACCGGCCGGGCGATGCGTTCGCGGCGATGCGGCACCTGCTGGAGGACAACCACGAGGACCGCGCCACCCAGCGCAAGCACATCCTGCGGGCGATCGCGATCTACCGGGCGCTGCTGGCCGCCGACGTCGTCGAGCAGCTCGACACGCCCGACGAGCAGGGCCGCAGGGTGCGGGTGACGGTGGACCTGCAGTTCGACTTCGCGCTGAACCAGCCGCTGTCGCCGTTCGCGCTGGCCGCCATCGAACTGCTCGACTCCGAGTCGCCGACCTACGCGCTGGACGTGCTCAGCGTCATCGAGTCCACACTGGACGATCCGCGGCAGGTGCTCTCGCAGCAGCAGTTCAAGGCCCGCGGCGAGGCCGTCGCGCAGATGAAGGCCGACGGCATCGAGTACGACGAGCGCATGGAGCTGCTGGAGGAGATCACCCACCCCAAGCCGCTCGAAGAGCTCCTCGAAGCCGCCTACGAGACCTACCGCAAGGGGCACCCGTGGGTCGGCGAGCACGAGCTGTCGCCGAAGTCGGTGGCGCGCGACATGTACGAGCGGGCGATGAACTTCGTCGAGTTCGTCAACCACTACGGCCTCGCGCGCTCCGAAGGCCTCGTGCTGCGCTACCTCGCCGACGTCTACAAGGCGCTGCGGCACACCGTGCCCGACGACGCCAAGACCGAGGAGCTCACCGACATCATCGAATGGCTCGGTGAACTGGTCCGCCAGGTCGACTCCAGCCTGCTCGACGAGTGGGAGAAGCTGCGCCACCCCGGCGAGGGACCGGCCAAGGCCGAACCCGCCGAGCCCGAACGCGTCACGCGCAACCTGCGGGCCTTCCGGGTGCAGGTGCGCAACGCGCTGTTCCGCCGCGTCGAGCTCGCCGCGCTGGGCCGCTACGAGCAGCTGGGCGAGCTCGACGGCGAGGACGGCTGGGACGCCGACGCGTGGGAAGACGCGCTGGACGACTACTACGCCGAGCACGACGAGATCGGCATCGGTCCGGACGCGCGCGGCCCGCGGATGCTGATGATCACCGAGGAAGCCGACCGCTGGCTGGTCCGGCAGATCTTCGCCGACCCGGCCGAGGACCACGACTGGGGCATCAGCGCCGAGGTCGACCTCGCCGCGTCCGACGAGGCCGGCAGCGCCGTCGTGCGCGTCACCGACGTCGGCCAGCTCTGACGCGCTGCAACGCTCCCGGGATCGCCATACGATCCGGGCAAGATCCTCGCGAGCGTTGAAGGAGTCTGGTCATGCCCCAAACCGTCGTCGTCGGAGTGGACGGGTCGGAGGAATCGGTGCACGCGCTGCGGTGGGCCGCCGACCACGTGCGGCAGGTGGGCGGAGTCCTGCACGCGGTCACCGTCTGGCACCAGCCCGTGCAGTTCGGCTACCACCAGACGTCCCCCGACGCGGAGCTGCAGAGGCAGGGACAGGAAGCGCTGGATTCGTCGGTGGCCCGGGTCAAGCCCGACTTCCCGAGCGTCGACATCCGGCCGAAGCTGATCCGCGGTCAGGTCGTCGACGAGTTCGTCAAGCTGTCCAAGAAGGCGGACCTGCTGGTCGTCGGCGACAAGGGCCACGGAGCGTTCACCGGCATGCTGGTCGGATCGGTCGCGGTCAAGATCGTGCACCACGCGGCCTGCCCGGTCACCGTCGTCCGCTGAGGACTCCGTCGATCATCAGGCGTGCTTCACTCCGGCTGTCCGCCGCCCCGGTAGTCTTCGGTGCTCGACGGTGACTCGACGACGCGGGCCGCCAAGGCGGTTGCCCGGACCGAACGGAGCGGTGGGCAATGCAGCAAGCCGAAGACCTCACGCTGTTCGAGCTCAGCGGGTGGCAGTGGCTCAACGAACCGGCGAACTGGTTGACCTACGCGGGTCTGACCGTCACCAGCGACGAGGAAACCGACTTCTGGCAGACCACGCACTACGGCTTCAACCGCGACAACGGGCACGCCCTGCTGCTGCCCGTCGGGGCCCACTTCCGGATGCGCACCAGGTTCTTCGGTGACTACCGCGAGCAGCACGACCAGGCCGGGCTGATGCTGCGCATCGACGAGCGGAACTGGATCAAGACCGGCATCGAGTACGTCGACGGCGAGCAGTACCTGTCGGCGGTGGTCACCCGCGAGTTCTCCGACTGGAGCCAGCTGCCGGTGTCGGCGGTCTGCGGCGAGGTCGAGTCGGTGACCGTGGAGGTCGAGCGCTTCGAGGACGCCGTCCACATCCGCTACGCCGCCGAGGACGGCGAGCCCGTCAACAACCTCCGCACGGCCTACTTCCCACCGGACGTCCCGGCCCACGCAGGCCCGATGTGCGCTTCCCCGGACGGCGTGGGCTTCCCCGTCCGCTTCTCGGACCTGACCCTGGCGGAGTGAGCGCCCGGACCTGCGGTCCGGTTCACGCCGAGCGCGGCGCGTACATGATCACGGCGACGCCGACGAGGCAGATCAGCGCCCCGATGACGTCCCAGCGGTCCGGCCGGAAGCCGTCGAGCAGGACTCCCCACAGCAGTGATCCGGCGACGAAGACGCCGCCGTAGGCGGCCAGGATCCGGCCGAAGTGCGCGTCGGGCTGCAACGTGGCGACGAAGCCGTAGGCCCCCAGCGCGATCACGCCCGCGCCCACCCACAGCAGGCCCTTCTGCTCCCGCACGCCCTGCCACACCAGCCACGCCCCACCGATCTCGGCGACGGCGGCCAGCACGAACAGCACGACGGACCGGACAACACCCATGACCGCCAACGGTAGGCCACACCCGGCCCTACCCCGTCCGGGGGACGTGATTCGAATTTCGCGCGAAGTTCGACGACGCGACGTCAACCTCGAATTTCGCGCGAAATTCGAAAAGCCCACGTCACCGACTGCGGGAAGCGGCGGCCGGGGCGGACGCGCGGCCGCCGTGTCGCGCGCCTGGTTGAGCAGGCAGGTCACATCAGGCCGGTGATGTTGCCGTTGGCGTCCAGGTCGATCGACTCGGCCTGCGGGTGCGAGCCGAGGCCCGGCATGGTGCGCATGTCCCCGCAGATCGGGTAGACGAACCCGGCGCCGACCGAGGCCCGGACCTCGCGAACCGGCAGGGTCCAGCCGGTGGGGGCGCCCAGCAGCGAGGGGTCGGAGCTCAGCGACAGGTGGGTCTTGGCGATGCAGACCGGCAGCTCGCCGTAGCCGTTGGCCTCGTAGCTGTCGAGGGCGTGTGAGGCCGCCGGCGCGTAGCTGACGCCGTCGGCGCCGTAGACCTTCGCCGCGATCGTCTCGATCTTGGTGCGCAGGTCGGCCTCGTCGGGGTAGAGGACCTGGAAACCGGCGGGTTCCTCGCAGGCCGCGACGACGGCTTCGGCGAGCTCAGCGCCGCCCTTGCCGCCCTCGGTGAAGTGGGTGCTGACCGCCACGTGCGCGCCCTCGGCCTCGGCGACCTGCCGGATGGCCTCGTGCTCGCTGGTGAAGTCGCTCGGGAAGGCGTTGATCGCCACCACCGGGGAGACGCCGTGCAGCCGGATGTTGTCGATCTGCTTGCGCAGGTTGTCGGCACCGGCGAGCACGTCGTCGGGGTTCTCCGCCAGCATCTCCGGCGGCAGCGGCTTGCCCGCCACCACCTTGTACCGGCCGGAGTGCGCCTTGAGCGCGCGCACCGTCGCCACCAGCACGGCGGCGTCCGGCTGCAGCCCGGAGGTGCGGCACTTGATGTTGAAGAACCGCTCGGCGCCCATGTCCGCGCCGAAACCGGCCTCGGTGATCAGGTAGTCGGTGCAGCGGCTGGCGACGAGGTCGGCGACGATCGAGGAGTTGCCGTGGGCGATGTTGCCGAACGGTCCCGCGTGCACCAGCACCGGCGTGTTCTCGGTGGTCTGCATCAGGTTCGGCTTGAGCGCGTCGCGCATGATCACCGCCATCGCACCGGCGGCCTTGAGCTGCTCGGCGGTGACCGGCTCACCGTCGGAGGTGTAGCCGACGACGATGCGGCCCAGTCGTTTCCGCAGGTCGGACAGCGAGGTCGACAGCGCCAGCACGGCCATCACCTCGCTGGCCGCGGTGATGTCGAACCCGGTCTGGCGCGGGTTGCCGTCCTGCCTCCCGCCGAGCCCGGAGACGATGTTGCGCAGGTCCCGGTCGTTGACGTCGAGGACCCGCCGCCAGGTGATCCGGTGCGGGTCGATGCCCAGCGCGTTGCCCTTGTGCAGGTGGTTGTCGACCATCGCCGACAGCAGGTTGTGCGCCGCGGTGACCGCGTGCATGTCTCCGGTGAGGTGCAGGTTCAGCGCCTCCATCGGCACCACCTGGCTGTACCCGCCGCCTGCCGCGCCGCCCTTGATGCCGAACGTCGGGCCCATCGAGGGCTGCCGGACGGCGACGGTGGAGCGCTTGCCGATGTGGTTGAGCGCCTGCCCGAGCCCGACGGTGGTGGTCGTCTTGCCCTCGCCCAGCGGGGTGGGCGTGATCGCCGAGACCACGACGTAGCGGGCGCGCGGCCGGTCGGCGAGCTCGTCGATGGCGTCGAGCGAGATCTTCGCGACGTTGCGCCCGTAGGGCTCCAGCAGGTGTTCCCCGATGCCCAGCTGCGCTGCGATGTCGTCCATCGGGCGCAGCGCCGTGGCCCGGGAGATGTCCAGATCGGACGGGATGGTCATGCCAGGACCTCCTGCGAGGTGTCGGTTACGCCGGACGGTCCGCGTAGCCGGACAGCCGGTAGGCCAGGTCGTCGCGCCACTGCACCGTCTTGCTGATCTCGTTGAACGTGAACAGGTGCCAGCCCGCGATCGGCGAGTCCGGATCGGCCAGCTGCGGGGACAACTCGTCGAACAGCTCCTCCGGCGTGTAGCGTGCCAACATCTTCGAGACCGCGCCGTACTGCTTTCGCAGGAACCGCGTCGACTCACCCAACCCGATCTTCAGCGCGATGCGCAACAGCCGATGCGCGTCCACCACCCCCGGAACACCCACGTACAAGGGCACTTCCACCCCGCGAATCCGCAGGTCGTCGGCCCACTTGATGATCGTCCGCGGATCGAACGTGATTTGCGAAACCACGTAGTCGGCGTAGCGGGCCTTCTCGGTCATGGCCCGGACGGCCCAGTCGTCTGGGATGAACGCGTGCCGTTCGGGGTAACCGGCGATGCCGATGCGGGCGGGCAGCCGCTCCAGCTGCTCCATCGCGCGCAGCAGCGCGAGGGAATCGGTGAACTCGCCCAGCGGCTTGGCCGCGTCCCCGGCGATCACGAACGCCTCGTCCACCCCGGCGGCGTCCAGCCGGTCCAGGATCGCGGTGAGGTGCGCGCGGTCCCGGATCGAGCGGGCCGCCAGGTGCGGGACCGCGTGCAGGCCCATCGCCACCAGCCGCTCGGTGGTGTCCAGGGTCGGCCCGAGGCCCCTGGCCGGTGAGGCCGTCACGGTCACGGTGCTGCCGGGTTGGAGCAGCTCGACGCGGGCACCGCCCACCGGCAGCACCTCGTAGCGCATCCGGTCGAGGGATCGCCGCAGTTCGGAGTTCATCTCGCCCCCTTCACGCGCTGCGCGCCAGGCGCTTGGGGATGTCCTTGGTCGGGTCCAGGAACGGCTTCTCGGACACCACCGCCTGCTGCGGGCCGTGCTGGGTGTGCACGACGAGCTCGGTGCCGGGTTCCTGGTAGGCGATCGGCACCATCGCGTAGCCGATGTTGCCCTCGATGCGCGGGGAGTGGGCGGCGGAGGTGACCTCGCCGATGCGCAGGCCGTGCGGGTCGTGCACCGGGAACACGTCGATCATCGCGCCGTCGTTGAACGAGCCCACGCTGGGACCGTCGATGCGCACGCCGACGAGCTTGCGGCCGACACCTTCCTGCTTGATGCGGCGCAGCGCGTCCTTGCCGATGAAGTCGGCGTCCTGGTCGAGGTCGACCATCCAGGTCTTCTCGAAGCCGTAGCCGACCTCGAACGGGTTGGTGTCGGCGGTGATGTCGCAGCCCCACGAGAGGATCCCGGCCTCGATGCGGCGGATGTGGCACGGGCCGATCACGGTCAACCCGTGCGGCTCACCGGCCTCCCAGATCGCATCCCACAGCCGCACGCCGTCGCGGGAGGCGTTGTGCAGGTAGATCTCGTAGCCCAGCTCGGCGGTGTAGCCGGTGCGGGAGACGACGACCTGCATGCCCGCAACCTCTCGTTGCACCGCGTAGTAATAGGGGATGTCCAAAATGGATTCGCCGAACAGGTCCGCCATCACCGCGCCGGACTTCGGGCCCTGGACCTGCACCGGGCCGACGTCGGGTTCGTGGATCTCGACGTCCATGCCGAGGGCGTGGGCGAGGGCCTTGGCCCACATCAGCACGTCGCTGTCGGCCAGCGAGAGCCAGAAGTGGTTCTCGCCGAGGCGCAGCAGCACGGGATCGTTGAGGATGCCGCCGTCGTTGCCGGTGACGAACACGTACTTGCACTGGCCGACCTTGCACTTGGTCAGGTCTCGGGGCACGAGCATGTTGGTGAACTCGAACGCGTCCGGACCGGTGATCTCCACCTGCCGCTCCACGCCGACGTCCCACAACGTCACGCCCTCCAGCAGTGCCCAGTACTCGGCGACCGGATCCCCGTAGTGGCGCGCGTGGTACGTGTGGTTGTAGACGCTGTACATCGCCACGCCGTGCTGCCGGGAGGCGTAGAAGAACGGCGATTTGCGGATCCGCGGGTACAGCAGAACGCCGGGGTTCAGGTTCACGCTCATGGTGCGCTCCAAGTCTGGGTCTGTGCGATTTCAATGGAAGTCCGAACTCCGATTTCAATGGAAATCGGGACCTCGATTTCAGCGGAGTTCCGGGTTCCGGTTTCCGCTGAAATCGGGTGGGGGGCCGTCGGAGGGGTTTTCGGATCGGGGTTGGGGTCGTCGTGGTCGGTTGTGTCGTGGGTCGGGTTCGGTTGTTCTTTTTGGGTTTTCAGCAGCGCATTCGGGTCATGCGGGGGTCGAAGGCGGGGTCGGGGATGACCGTGGCGGGGTGCGGTTGGTTGAAGTAGGTGACCGTCAGCCGGGTGTCGGGTGAGGAGAGTGCGGCGGGGAGCCAGGCGTAGGCGAGGCTCTCGCCGAGTGTGTGGCCGTAGGCGGCGCTGGTGGTGAAGCCCACCGCGTCGCTCCCGGCCCGCACCGGTTCCGAGCCCATCAGGACCGTGCCGTCGTCGATGCGCAGGCAGCACAGGCTACGAGCGGGTTCCTCCTGCCGGAGCAGGGCTTCTCGGCCGATGAAGGGACCCTTGTCGGGCTTCACCGCGAAGGCGACGCCCGCTTCGGCGGGGGTGTGCTCGGTCCACATGTCGGTGCCCCAGGCGCGGTAGCCCTTCTCGATCCGGAGCCCGTTGAACGCGCCCCGGCCGGCCGGGAAGATGCCGTGCCCGGAGTCGGCCAGCAGGTCCCACAGCCGGCGGCCGAAGTCGGCGGAGGTGTAGAGCTCCCAGCCGAGCTCGCCCACGTAGGACAGCCGCAGCGCCACCACCGGCACCTCGCCGACGTGCAGCCGCCGGGCGCGGAAGAACCCGAACGCCTCGTGCGAGACGTCGATGTCGGCCAGCGGTTGCAGCACGTCGCGGGCGCGCGGACCCCACAGACCGATGCAGCAAGTGGCGCCGGTGATGTCGCGGACCTGCGCGGTCTCGTCGGCGTGATCGCGCAGCCAGGCGATGTCGCGCGGACCGTTGCAGCCGACCTGGAAGTGGTCGCGTCCCAGCCGGGCCACGGTGATGTCGGAGCGGACGCCGCCCTCGGGCGTGAGCATCAGCGCGTAGGTCACGTACCCGGGCGCCCGGTCGATCTTGCTGGTGGTGAGCCGGTCCAGCAGGGCCAACGCCCCCGGCCCGGTGACCTCGGCGCGCGTCAGCGAGGTCATGTCGAACATCGCCACCCGCTCGCGGGTGGCCTGGTGCTCGGCGCCGACGATCGGCGACCAGAACTGCCCCGCCCACGGGCCGGGTTCGGCGATTTCCCTTCCGCCGAGCAGGTTCTCGTTGCTGGCGTACCAGTGCGGGCGTTCCCAGCCGGAGGCTTCCAGGAACACCGCGCCGAGCTCGCGCTGGCGGTCGAAGAACGGGCTGGTGCGCAGCGGTCGCGGCTGCTCGGGCGGCTGCTGCGGGTGGATGACGTCGTAGACCTCGCGGAAGCTCTGCGCGCTGCGCTGCGCCAGGTAGGCCGGGCTGCGGGCGAAGTCGTCGAAGCGGCCCAGGTCGGCCTGCCGCAGGTCGATGTCGGGCGTGCGCCCGGCCAGCCACTGCGCCATCGCCCGGCCGACCCCGCCGGCGTGGGTGATCCACACGGCCTCGGCGACCCAGAAGTTCTCCACGTCGGATCGCCCGAGCACCGGCATCCCGTCGGAGGTGAACAGGAACAGCCCGTTCATGCCCTCGCCGATCTCGGCGTCCCGCAGCCCGGGCAGCAGCCGCCGCGCCTCCTCCCACGGTCCGGCGAAGTCCTCCGGCGTGAACGGGTGCACCGAGGCCATGCCCTTCCAGCCGCCGCCTTCGGACGGCGCTTCGGTGCCCGGCGTGACGGTGGGGGTGAGCTCGTCGGTGTGCACCGGCATCACGCGATGCCGGTAGGAGCCGATGCCGTAGCGGTCGTGGACCTGCCGGAAGTACATCGAGTGGTCCTGGTGCCGCAGGATCGGTTGCGCCACTTCGGTTTCCCCGCCGGGCAGCACCGGGGTCGTCACCGCGTACTGGTGGGCGAGCGGTTGCACCGGGATGGTCACCCCGGCCATCCGGCCGATCTTCGGTCCCCAGATCCCCGTGCAGCACAACACGATCTCGGCCGTGAGATCCCCGGACGTGGTGTGCACGGTGGTGATCCGGCCGCCGCTGATGTCGAACCCGGTGACCTCGGTGCCGCCTTCGAAGCGGACGCCGAGCCGGTGCGCCTGGCGCATCATCGCCTCGGCGGCCCGCACCGGTTTGGCGATGCCGTCGGTGGCCACGTGCAGCCCGCCGAGGATCTTCTCCGCGTCGACGTCGGGGATCCGGTCGCGCACCTGATCGGCGTCGAGGAGTTCGCCGCCGATGCCCCACGCGGTGGCCAGGCCGAGCTTGCGCTCCAGGTCCGCCCAGCGCTCCGGGGTGGTGGCGACCTCGATGCCGCCGACCGGGTGGAAGCAGGGCTTCCCGTCGACCTCCAGCGAGGAGTACAGGTCCACGGTGTCGGCGGCGAGCCTGCTCAGCGTCTCCGAGGCGTTGGTCTGGAAGACCAGCCCGGGGGCGTGCGAACTCGATCCGCCGGTGGCGGGAAGTGGGCCTTGGTCGATCACGAGCACATCGGTGATCCCTTGGCGCGCCAGGTGGTAGGCGGTGCTGCATCCGACGATGCCCGCTCCCACAAGCAAGATTTGGACGCTCGAAACCATGGCCGCCGCCTTGTTGCGTCTACGACAACTCCTCGCGCACACCGCAACATTGCGCTCGCTGGGAGGGGTGCGTCAAGGGCCGCGGGCGACGAATTTCCCGGGCGTGGATCTTGTTGTGGGACAACGAGAACTGACGTCCCCCGATCGTGAATTGACCGGCTCCTCGCAGCGCTCCTAGCCTGGCCTTACCTCCGGAAGCGAGGGAGGTCTCCGTGGTCGCAGCACCGCTTCCGCAACCGCCCGAGAAGCTGTGGCGCAACGCCGAGCCGGCCCGGCACTACGACGTGGTGATCGTCGGGTCCGGCGGGCACGGGCTGGCCACGGCCTACTACCTCGCGCGCGAGCACGGCATCCGCGACGTCGCGGTCCTCGAACGCGGTTGGCTGGCGGGCGGGAACATGGCCCGCAACACCACGATCATCCGCTCCAACTACCTGTGGGACGCCAGCGCCGGGATCTACGAGCACGCCCTGAAGCTGTGGGAGGAACTGCCCGACGAGCTCGACTGCGAGCTGCTGCTGAGCCAGCGCGGCGTGCTCAACCTCGCGCACACCGAGCAGGAGGTGCGCGACTCGCGCCGCCGGGTTTTCGCCAACCAGGCCAACGGGATCGACGCCGAGTGGGTCTCGCCCGAGGAGGTCGCCCGGATCTGCCCGATCATCAACACCGGCTGCCGCTACCCGGTCCTGGGGGCGACGTGGCAGCCGCGCGGCGGCATCGCCAAGCACGACCTGGTCGCCTGGGCCTTCGCCCGCCGGGCCGACGAGATGGGCGTGGACCTCGTCGAGGGCTGCGAGGTCACGGGCTTCCTGACCGACGGCGACCGGGTGCGCGGGGTGCGGACCTCGCGCGGCGACATCGGCGCGGACCGGGTCGCGCTGGCCGCGGCCGGGCGCACCAGCACGCTCACCGACACCCTCGGGCTGCGGCTGCCGCTGCAGAGCCACCCGCTGCAGGCGCTGGTGTCCGAGCTGCTGGAACCGGTGCACCCGTGCGTGGTGATGTCCAACCAGGTGCACGTCTACTGCAGCCAGGCGCATCGCGGCGAGCTGGTCATCGGCGCGGGCATCGACTCCCGCAACGGCTACTCGCAGCGGGGTTCGGTGCACGTCATCGAGCGGCAGCTGGCCGCCGCGCTGGAGCTGTTCCCGATCTTCGCCCGCGCGCACGTGATCCGGACCTGGGCGGGAACGGTGGACGTCACGCCGGACGCCTCGCCGATCATCGGGCCGACGCCGTGGGAGGGGCTGTTCCTCAACTGCGGTTGGGGGACAGGCGGTTTCAAGGCGACCCCGGGCGTCGGTCAGGTCTACGCCGACACCATCGCCCGCGGCCGGCCGCACCCGCTGGCCGAGCCCTACGGGCTGGAGCGGTTCGTCACGGGCGCACTCATCGACGAGCACGGCGCGGCGGCCGTCGCGCACTGATTCCGGGAGGTCCGAGATGCTGCGGATCCTGTGCCCCTGGTGCGGGGAGCGGGACGAGGTCGAGTTCCGCTACGGCGGTCAGCCCGTGCCGTACCCGGCGGACCCGGCGGCGTTGAGCGATCGCGAGTGGGCCGAGGTGCTGTTCGTGCGGGACAACCCCTGCGGCTGGTGGCGGGAGCGGTGGGTGCACGCGGCCGGTTGCCGCCGCTGGTTCGAGCTGTGGCGCAACACCGAGACCGACGAGGTGGCGCCATGCGGCTGAGCACCGGCGGGCGGATCGACCGCACCCGCACCCTGCGCTTCACCTTCGACGGGGTCGAGCTCACCGGCCACCCCGGTGACACGCTCGCCTCGGCGCTGCTGGCGGCTGGACGCGTCGAGATCGCCCGCTCCACCTACCTCGCCCGCCCGCGCGGTGTGCTCACCGCGGACCTCACCGAACCCAACGCCCTGGTGGCCGTCGGCGGGAACCCCTTCGCGCAAGCCACCGAGGTCGAGCTCCACGACGGCCTCCAAGCCGAGAGCGTCCCGGGCGTGGGCCGCCTGGCCAGCTCTGATTCCCCCGACTACTACCGCAGGTACGCCCACGCGGACGTCGTCGTGATCGGCGGAGGTCCCGCAGGAGTCGCCGCGGCCGTGGCCGCGGGAGGCACCGGAGCACGCGTCCTCCTGGTCGAGCACGGCCAGACCCTCGGCGGCGAACGCCACCTCGACTGGATCACCCGCGCCCTCCACGACCTGACGGATTACGCCGGTATTCAGGTACCCGATTACGCCGGTATTCCGGGTGCCGACCCCGGGAGTTCTCCGCCGGACGCGGATTACGCCGGTATTCGGGGACCCGATTACGCCGGTATTCGGGGTGCGGACGGAGGTGTTCGGGGCGCGGACGGTCGTGATCGGGGGGAGGCGCACCGGAGTTTTCGGGGTGGGGCCGGGGGACGGCTCCGGATCTTGCTGGGGGCGACGGCGATCGGTCGGTACGAGAACGGGTACCTGCTGGTCGCGCAGGGGAGGCGGATGTGGCACGTCCGGGCGGAGGAGGTCGTGCTGGCCACCGGGGCGCACGAGCGGCCGCTGGTGTTCGCCGGCAACGATCGGCCGGGGATCATGCTGGCCTCGGCGGTGTCGACCTACCTGCGGCGGTTCGCCGTGCTGCCCGGGCGGGAGGCGGTGGTGGCCACCACCTGCGACAGCGCCTACGCCACCGCCGCTGAGCTCGCCGCCGCCGGGTGCCGGGTGCGGGCGATCGTCGACAGCCGCCCCGACCCGCCGCCCGCCGACGTCCCGGTGATCGCCGGCGCCACCGTCGTCGAAACCTCCGGCCGCTGCCTGGAATCCGTGCGGCTCTCGGACGGGACGGAGATCGGCTGCGACCTGCTGGCGGTCAGCGGCGGCTGGAGCCCGGTGCTGCACCTGCACGACGGCGACCGCCGCTGGGACGACGGCATCGCCGCGTTCCGGCCGGTCGGCGGTCTGGTCGCCGGTGCCGCCAACGGCACCTTCGACCTGCCCGGCTGCATCGCCGAAGGCCTCGAAGCCGGTGCCCGCGCGGCCGGAACCACCCCGCCTCCGCCACCGGACCTGCCGCCGGAACCGATCCGCCCGCCCCGCCCGGTGTGGCTGCCGCCGGGGGAGGACACCGAGCAGTTCGTGGACCTCCAGCGCGACGCCACCGTCGCCGACATCCGGCGCGCGATCCGGGCCGGCCTGCGCTCGGTCGAGCACATCAAGCGCTACACGACCATCGGCGTCGGCAGCGACCAGGGCAAGACCTCCTGGGTCAACGCGATGGCCGTCATCGCCGCCGAACTCGGCACCACCCCCGGTGAAGTGGGCACGCCCGCCTTCCGCCCGCCCTACGTCCCGGTGCCGTTCGCGATGATGGCGGCCCGTGAACGCGGCGACCTCCACGACCCGATCCGCACCACCCCGATGCACTCCTGGCACGTCGCCCGCGGCGCGGTCTTCGAAGACGTCGGCCAGTGGCGGCGCGCCCGCTACTACCCGCGATCGGGTGAGGACATGGCCGCGGCCGTGCACCGCGAATGCCTCGCCGCGCGCACCGGGGTCGCGATGCAGGACGTCAGCACGCTCGGCCGCATCGAGGTCGTCGGCCCGGACGCACCGGAGTTCCTCAACCGCGTCTACACCGGCGGATTCGCCAAGCTGCCGGTCGGCAAGGGTCGCTACGGGATCATGTGCACCGCCGACGGCATGGTCCTCGACGACGGCGTGGCGCTGCGCCTGGCCGCCGACCGCTACCTGCTCAGCACCACCACCGGCGGTGCCGAGAAGGTCCTCGACTGGCTGGAGCAGTGGCTGCAGACCGAGTGGCCGGAGCTGGAGGTGTGCTGCACCTCGGTCACCGAGCAGTGGGCCGCGGTGGCCGTCACCGGCCCGGACTCCGGCGAGGTCGTCGCCCGGCTCGCGCCGGAGCTCGGCGAACTCGCGTTCCTGGAATTCCGGGACACCGCGCTGCACAACGGGGTTCCCGCCCGCATCGCCCGGATCTCGTTCTCCGGGGAGCTGGCCTACGAGATCAACGTCCCGTCCTGGTACGGCCTGGCGCTGTGGGAGGACGTCGGCGTCACGCCCTACGGCACCGAGGCGATGCACGTGCTGCGCGCGGAGAAGGGCTTCGTCATCGTCGGCCAGGACACCGACGGCACCGTCACCCCGCTCGACCTCGGCATGCCGGTGTCCCAGCGCAAGGACTTCCTCGGCAAGCGGTCCCTCACCCGCGCCGACACCGCTCGCGCCGACCGACCGCAGCTCGTCGGCCTGCTCACCGAGGACCCGGCCGAGCTGCTGCCGGAAGGCGCCTGCCTGGAAGGCGGGACCGGGCACGTCACCTCCAGCTACCGCAGCCCGATCCTGGGCCGCACCATCGCGCTGGCCCTGGTGGCCGCCGGGCGCGACCGCATCGGCGAGCGCCTCGCGGTTCCGCTGGGCGAACGCGAGGTGCCGGTCCGGGTGCACGAGCCGGTGTTCTACGACCCGGAGGGAGCTCGCCGTGACGGTCGACGTTGACCTGCGCCGCAGCCCGCTGCACGACCGCGCAGCCGAACTCGCCGAAGTCCTGGTGGAGGAACCGTTCCTGCCCCAGCTCGACGTGCGCACCCGCGCCGGAACCGCGCTGGGGCTGCGGCTCCCGGAGCCCACCCACGTCACCGGCGACGAGCACCGGGCCGCGCTGGGCCTCGGCCCGGACGAGCACCTGCTGATCGGCGTCACCGGCACTGAGCCCGGCCACCGCAGCGTCGTCGACGTCTCG
Source organism: Saccharopolyspora mangrovi (assembly GCF_035320975.1). Classification (NCBI taxonomy): domain Bacteria; kingdom Bacillati; phylum Actinomycetota; class Actinomycetes; order Pseudonocardiales; family Pseudonocardiaceae; genus Saccharopolyspora; species Saccharopolyspora mangrovi. Next base: position 18,411 of record NZ_JAWLNX010000042.1, read on the forward strand.
GCCGCCCGCACCACCCTGCGCCTGCACGACCGCGAGCTGCTGGAGACCCTCTGCTCGCTGGACCTCGACGAGCTCACCCCGGGCCGTTGCGCCCAGACGCCGCTCGCCCGGGTCCCGGTGATCCTCTGGCGGCTCGACACCGGCTACCGGGTCCTCGTCCGCAACTCCTTCGCGGGACACGTCGCCACGGCGTTGCTCGACGCTCGCCAAGTGACCTCGGGTGTTGCACAATGAGGAACAGAATTTTCCGCCCACCCCGGATGATCGCGGAATAGGTCCGGCGAGCCGATAGGGTCTGGCCCGTGGCTAGTGCGTCTGAATCACGCGGAAGTAGCTCGGGTGCCCTCGTGCAATCAGTGGACCGGGCGGTGACCGTGCTGGAACTGCTGGCCCGCAACGGCGAGGTCGGCATCACCGAGATCGCCGGCGAGCTCGGCGTGCACAAGTCCACCGCGTCCCGACTGGTCAGCGTGCTCGAATCACGAGGGCTGGTGGAGCAGCTGGGCGAGCGCGGCAAGTACGCCATCGGCTTCGGCATCGTGCGGCTCGCCGGCGCCGCCACCGAGCGGATGGACCTCTCCCGCATCGGCCAGTCCTACTGCGATTCGCTGGCCACCGAGCTCGGCGAGACGGTCAACATCGCCGTCCGGGACTACGACGTGGCGATCAACATCAGCCAGGCCCGCGGCACCGCGTCGGTCACCGCGCACAACTGGGTCGGCCAGCGCACCCCGCTGCACGCCACCTCCAGCGGCAAGGTGCTGCTCGCCCACGCGCCCCGCGACGACCAGGACCGCATCCTGGCCCGCAAGCTCGAGCAGTACACCGAGCAGACCGTCATCGCGGCCCGCCAGCAGCGCAAGGACTTCGACGCCATCGTCCGCGACGGCTACGCCACCAGCTACGAGGAGTTCGAGATCGGCCTCAACGCCGCCGCCGTGGCCGTCTACGACCACGAGGGCAACGTCATCGCCGCGCTCAGCGCCTCGGGCCCCACCTACCGCTTCACCCGCAAGCGGGTGCGCGAAGCCGTCGGCTACATGCGCGAAGCCGCCGCCGACCTGTCCGCGCAGCTGGGGTTCATCCCATCAGTCCCGGGTGAGTGAGAGCTCCTCCAGGTCGAGTTGGTGCATGACCCGGCGCAGCACCTCGTCGTCGATCCGGCGGGCGTCGCGGAACTGCACGAACACCGCCCGCTCGGCCGCCAGCATCTCGCCCCGGAGGCGCTGGTAGGCGGCCGTGGGGCTCTCGCCCAGCTCCTCGTCGGAGCGGCCGAGCCGCTCCCACGCGCGGTTGGCCCGCTGCTGGGCGGCCTGCCGGAGCTGCTCGGCGACATCACCGGGCGGTTCGGCGCCGACGGTGAGCTCGTCGAGCCGCTGCTGGGAGGCGCGGGCGGCGTTGTGCCTGGCCTCGGCTTCGGCGAGCGCGTCGGTGTAGTCCTCACCGCCGACCACCCCGAGCCGTTCGATCAGCCTGCGCAGCGTGGTGCCATGCAGCAGCAGCGTCGCCAGCGTGACGAAGAAGGTCAGGAACAGCACCTCGTCGCGGTGCGGGAACGGGTGGCCTGACAGCGTGACCGTCGGGATCGCCGAGGCCGCCGCCAGCGACACCACCCCGCGCATCCCGGCCCACGACACCACCAGCTTGTAGCGCCAGTCCGGGCGCCTCCCGCGCAGCCACTCCGGCAGGTACATCGCGCCGAACACCCACACCACCCGCGCCAGCACCACCGCGACCGTCAGCGCGCACCCGGCCAGCAGCAGCGGCCCGAACCCGGTGGTCACCCCGGCGACGACGCTGCTGAGCTGCAACCCGATCAGCGCGAACACCACCGCCTCCAGCAGCGTGTCCACCGCGCCCCACACGGCCTTGTCCTGCACCCGCGTCGCCGCGCTGCGCGCCGGCGAGTGGTGCCCGAGGTACAGGCCGGCGACCACCACCGCCAGCACGCCGGAGGTGTGCGCCTCCTCGGCGACGAGGTAGGCGAAGAACGGCACGATCAGCCCGACCGCGCTCTCCAACATGTCGTCGCGCAGCAGCAGCTTGACCCGGTTGACCACCCAGGCGATCACGAACCCGATCAGCGTGCCGCCCACCGCCGCCAGCAGGAACATGCCCAGCCCCGCCAGCAGCGAGGTGCCGGTGCCGATCGCGGCGGCCACCGCCACCCGGTAGGCCGTCAGCGCCGTCGCGTCGTTGACCAGGCTCTCGCCGCTGAGCACCGTCATCAGCCTGCGCGGCAACCCCACCCGGCGGCCGATCGAGGTCGCCGCCACCGCGTCCGGCGGGGCGATCACCGCGCCCAGCACCAGGGCCGCGCTCAGCGGCAGCCCCGGCACCAGCCACCACGCCACCAGCCCGGCCGCGGCGGTGGTGAACAGCACCAGCCCGATCGCCAGCAGCCCGATCGGCCGCAGGTTCGCCTTGATCCCCACCGTCGAGCTGTGCAGCGCCGCCGAGTACAGCAGCGGTGGCAGGATCAGCAGCAGGATCACGTCGGGGTTGATCGCGTAGTCCGGGACGCCCGGGATCGCCGAGACCACCAACCCCACGACGACCAGCACCAGCGGTGCCGACACGCCGAGTCGGCGGGACAGGGCCGTGACGGCCAGCGCTCCGGCGAGCAGAGCCATCAGCGCGGGCAGCTCGTGCATGCTCACTCCCGTCGGGACATGCTGGGCGGCAGGAGAGAAGGGACCGGACGATGTCGGATCGTTGCGCACACCTGACCGATGCCGCCACTCAGCGGCCGAACCCCAGCAGCGTAGACGGCTGCGAGGACTGCCTTGCCGCCGGTGAACGAGTGTGGGCCCACCTGCGGATCTGCACCGGCTGCGGGCACGTCGGCTGCTGCGACTCCAGCCCGAACCGCCACGCCACGGCGCACTACGAGCAGACCCGCCATCCGGTGGTCCGCTCCTTCGAGCCGGGCGAGAACTGGATGTGGTGCTACGCCGACGAGCAGCTCAGCGCCTAGACCGGGTCGGCATCAGTCGGCTTCCTCCGCGGCCTGCTCGATGGTCTCGCCCCGGGCGAGGCGGCTGCGGTGCTTGCTGTAGACGAAGTAGAGGACCAGGCCGAGGGCCATCCAGATGCCGAAGCGCAGCCAGGTCCAGCCCTCGAGGTTGAGCATCAGGTACAGGCAGGCCAGCGCGGCCAGGATCGGGATCACCGGCACCAGCGGGACGCGGAACGCGCGCGGCAGGTCCGGGCGCGTCCGGCGCATCACCAGCACGCCGATCGAGACCAGCACGAACGCGAACAGGGTGCCGATGTTGGTCATCTCGGCGAGCACGTCGATCGGCGTCAGCGAGGCGATGATCGCGACCACGACACCGGTGATCACCGTGATCCGGTACGGGGTGCGGTACTTGGAGTGCACCTTCGCGAAGTACACCGGCAGCAGCCCGTCGCGGGCCATCGCGAAGCCGACGCGGGCCTGCCCGAGCATGAGGATCAGGATGACGGTGGTCAGACCGGCGATGGCGCCCAGCGACACCAGCCCGACCGCCCACGGTGCCCCGATGGCCTGGAAGGCGGTGGCCATCGGCGCGGCGGTTTCCAGCTGGTCGTACTTGACGATGCCGGTCATCACCAGCGACACGAGCACGTAGAGGATCGAGCAGATGGCCAGCGAGCCGAGGATGCCGATCGGCATGTCGCGCTGCGGCCTGCGGGTCTCCTCGGCGCCGCTGGCGACGATGTCGAAGCCGATGTAGGCGAAGAACACCAGCGCGGCACCCGCGACCAGACCGCTGACGCCGAACGAGCCGGTGCTGCCGAAGATCGCGTTGACCACCGGTTCGTCCAGCACCGATCCACCGGCGCTGGGGTCCGGCGGCTGGTGCGGCGGGATGAACGGGTCCCAGTTGGCGGCCTTGACGAAGAACGCGCCGAAGATGATGAAGAACAGCACCACGACCAGCTTGATCGCCACGACCACGTTGGTCACCGCCGCGCTGAGCCGGATGCCGACCACCAGCACCACGGTCAGCAGCAGCGCGATGATCGCCGCGGGCAGGTTCATCGCTCCGCCCGCGCCCGGTGCGGCGGTCAGCGCTTCGGGCAGCGCCAGGCCGATCGAGCTGAGCGCTTCGACGAAGTACTGCGACCAGCCCACCGACACGGTGGAGGCGCCGATGACGAACTCCAGCATCAGGTCCCAGCCGATGATCCAGGCCAGGAACTCGCCGAGCGAGGCGTAGGAGAACGTGTAGGCGGACCCGGCGACGGGCACCACCGACGCGAACTCGGCGTAGCACAGGGCTGCGAGCCCGCAGGCGATGCCGGAGATGACGAAGGAGATCGAGATGCCCGGCCCGGCGTCGGTGGCCGCCGCGACGCCGGTGAGCACGAAGATCCCGGTCCCGATGATGGCACCGATTCCGATGCCCAGGAGATCGATCGCCCCGAGAACGCGGCGCAGCCGGAATTCCGGTGCCTCAGCGTCCTGGATCGATTGCTCCACCGACTTGACCCGCATGATCGACATCGCTGGCCTCCCCGGACGGTCCAGACGAACCTCCGCCAAGCATGGTGACTCCGGTCACACAACGCAATCCTGCGAGGGCGAACACCGCAGTTTTCGCCCGGACGAATCCCGCGGTTCGCGACCCGTCAGCGCTGCTTGGTGTGCTCGTTGAGGGCTTCGAGGGCCGAGGTCTTGGTCTCCTGGTCGACCGACTCGGCGTCGGCTTCCGGCGGCGCCACGGGTTCGAGGTCGGGGCGGGTCGGCTCGCGGCGCTCGGCGACCGGCTGGAACCGGGGGTGCGACGGCGGTGCCGGCGGCATCGGCCTGCGCGGAACCGGCCTGGGCTGGCTGGCGCTGATGTAGAGGCCTTGCAGCAGCAGCACCACGATTCCCACTGCTAGGGCGGTCACGGCCAGGTAGAGGGCGTTGCGGTCGCCGTCGAACCACCACAGCGCGCCCGCGACTCCGCAGGCGACGCCGGCGATGATCGCCAGCAGGTGGAAGAGCAGGTGGACGGGGTAGCCCCGCACGGCGGACACCTCCCCGAGATGCAGCGCGGCGTGGGAAAAGGTCTTTGCGTCAACACGCGCGCCGGTCGTGGCGGGTTGCCCGCCGACCGGCCTGGAGCGCGGTGGACTGCGCGATCGATGGTAGCTCCGGTGAGCGTTCGATTGCCCGATCAACGATCGTCCGCAGTACCGGATCGATCCGAGACCGGCTCGTTTTCACCCGTTGGGGCGATCGGGGCGCGACGCGTCCGGTGTTCAAGGCGGCCCGGCCCTACCGTGGAAATCAACAGGCCACAGTGGATCCGCGCGGCACCGGACGGATCGGGAGCGAGACGGCCGACCCGGCCGGGGTACCGGGTGACGTCGCGCGATCTTCCGGTGGGTGCGGACCGGCTACGTTTCGGGGGTGTTGCCGGTGCTGAATTCGTTGACCGGGTTCGGAGTGGCGGCGAGCGTCGGAATCGGGATGGTTCTGGGGTTCTCGATCGTGATGTCGTGGGTGGAACGCGGCATGCTCGGTTCCGGCACGCCTCGCCGAGGCAGGCATCGCGAGCGCGACGGCCTCGCCGCCGTCTACCGGAAGCGCCGCGCGGCGCTGCTGGCCCGCGGAACGTCGCTGCCCGCGGTGGCCGCCGCCGTCGAGACGATGCGCCGCCCGCGCAGCCGCGTGGTCTCCGCGGGAGGGCCAGGCGCGATGCGCCGCCCGGGAGCCCGGCACGCTTTCGACCGGCCTACAGCACCTCGAAATCGGCGAAGTCGAACCCCGGCGAGACCACGCACGTGACCAGCGACTCCACCGTGGCCGCCGCGGACGCGCACTGCCACGTCCCGGCCGGGATCACCGCCTGCGGCTGCTGACCTGCGCCCGCTCCCAGCACCACCTGCTCGGGGTGCTCGGACGGGCTAGCGCCGGTGCCGCCCAGGTAGAGCGACAGCGGGCCGCCCCGGTGCCACAGCCACACCTCGTCGGAGGCGACCAGGTGCCACTGCGAGCGCTGGCCCGGCGGCAGCAGGAAGTAGATCGCGGTCGCGGTCGGGCGAGTTCCGTTGGCGGTCTCGACCTGGACGTCGCTGGCCCAGGTGCGCCGGAACCAGCCGCCCTCGGGGTGCGGGAGCAGGTCGAACTCCTCGGCGGTGCGGCTGCGCGACTCCAGCGCCAGGAAGTTGCCCTTGACGTCGCGGCGCGCGTAGCGGATGCCGATCACCGCGTCGCGGTCCAGCGGGCCGTAGACGTGCGGGAACAGCACGTCCCCGGACACCCCGGGCGGCGGCGCCGGATCGGCGGCCTCCCAGCGCACCGGTGCCGACAGCTTCGCCTGGTCCAGCTCCACGGCGACCATCGGCTCCTCGACGTGGCTGTAGAGGTTGTTGGCCACGGCCAGCGTGGTGGAGACGTCGGGGGAGCAGTGCACGAAGCCCTGCGAGTGCAGGCTCGCGGCGGAGATGGGCTGGTCGCGGTCGTGGTGGAAAGTGCTGAGCGGCAGCAGGTGCAGCAGGGGTGATCCGGTCACGTGTCCCAGTCTCTCGCGCATGCCGGGTCGGACGCGATCTTCTGCGTAGGATTTTCGCCGGACGGGTCAGCGGGAGCGGAGGTTGACATGCGGATCGCGGTGCTCGACGACTACCAGGACGTCGCCCGGAGCTACGCCGACTGGGGGTCGCTGGACGTCGAGGTGTTCACCGAGCACATCGGCGACACCGACGAGCTGGTGGCGCGGCTGGAGCCGTTCGAGGTGATCGCGGCGATGCGCGAGCGCACCCCCTTCCCGCGCGCTGTGCTCACCCGGTTGCCGAACCTGAAGCTGCTGGTCACCACGGGTATGCGCAACGCCTCCATCGACCTGGACGCCGCGCGCGAGCAGGGCGTGGTGGTGTCCGGGACCGGCAGCGGCACCGGCTGGGGCGCGACCTCCGAGCTGGCGTGGGGGCTGATCTTCGCGCTGCTGCGCGACATCCCCGGCCAGGACCGGCAGATCCGCTCGGGCGGCTGGCAGACCGGTGTCGGCGTCGAGCTCGGTGGCAAGACGCTCGGCGTGCTCGGGCTGGGACGGCTCGGCTCGCAGGTCGCCGCGGTCGGGCGGGCCTTCGGCATGGACGTGATCGCCTGGAGCACCAACCTCACCGAGCAGCGCGCTGCCGAGGCCGGGGCGCGGCTGGTCGGCAAGGAGCAGCTGTTCGCCGAGTCCGACGTGCTCAGCGTCCACCTGGTGCTCGGGGAGCGGACGAGGGGCCTGGTCGGGGCGGCCGAGCTGGCGCTGATGAAGCCCACCGCGTTCCTGATCAACACCTCGCGCGGTCCCATCGTCGACGAGGCCGCGCTGCGCTCGGCGCTGCACGAGGGCCGGATCGCCGGCGCGGGCATCGACGTCTACGGCACCGAGCCGCTGCCCGCCGACGACCCGTGGCGAAGCACCCCGCGCACCGTGCTGACACCGCACATCGGCTACGTCACCGACGACACCTACCAGGCGTTCTTCACCGAGACCGTGGAGGACGTCCACGCCTTCGCGCAGGGGAGCCCGATCCGGGTCCTCAACGCGGGCTGAGTGGACGTTCGTTCTCCGAAAACCGTTGTTGATTCCCCCTTGACTCCGATCGAGACGGACATCACAGTCATACCAACCGGTCGGTCTGACGAGACAAGGGAGTCTGTCCATGACTGCGAACGAGCCACCCAGAACGCCGAGGAAGCTGCTCGGTGCAGCGCTGATCGCCAGCTCGATTGAGTGGTACGACTTCTTCATCTACGCCACCGCGGCGGCACTGGTGTTCGGCAAGCTGTTCTTCCCAGGTGCCACGCCCCTGGTCGGCGTGCTGCTGTCCTTCGCCACGTTCTGGGCCGGGTTCATCGCCCGCCCCATCGGCGGACTGATTTTCGGTCACCTCGGCGACAAGATCGGCCGCAAACCAGCCGTCGTCACCTGCCTGATCCTGATGGGGGCGGCGACGTTCCTGATCGGCGTGCTGCCCAGCGCGAACACCATCGGCGTCGCGGCCCCGATCCTGCTGGTGACGCTGCGGTTCCTGCAGGGCATCGCGGTCGGCGGGCAGTGGGGCGGCATCGTGCTGCTGCTGACAGAGAACAGCGCCAGCGGCAAGCGCGGCATGGCCGGCACGTTCGGTCAGATGGGCGTGCCGTTCGGCGTCATCTTCGGCAACGTCGCGTTCCTGGCAGTGGGCGCGCTGATGAGCCAGGAGGCGTTCATCTCGTGGGGCTGGCGCCTGCCGTTCCTGTTCAGCGCGGTGCTGGCACCCGTCGTGCTCTACATCCAGCTCAAGATCGAGGACACCCCGGTGTTCCAGGAACTGCAGGAACGCCAGGAGAAGAAGGTCGTCAAGGCACCGCTGATGGAGGTCCTGCGCGACCACAAGCGCAGCGTGCTGCTGGGCGCCGGCCTGCTGTTCGCCACCAACACGTTCTTCTACATCGGCATCTCGGGCCTGCTCGACTACGGCACCCGCGAGCTCGGCCTGCCGCGCCAGCAGCTGCTCGGAGTCACGCTGCTGACCTCGCTGGTCGGCATCTTCGTGATCTTCTTCTCCGGATCCTGGTCCGACAAGCTGGGCCGACGCCCGATGATCCTGATCGGCGCCGGGATGCTCGCGCTGTGGTCGTTCCCGTTCTTCTGGCTGATCGACACCGCGTCGATCTGGCTCATCGCGCTGGCCGGGTGCGTCGGCAGCATCGGGCAGAGCATGACCTACGGCCCGCTCGCCGCCTACCTCAGCGAGCTGTTCGACCCCACGGTCCGCTACTCGGGCGCCTCACTGGCCTACCAGCTGGCGGCGATCCTGGTCAGCGGCGGGACCCCGTTCATCATGACCGCGCTGCTCGCGGCCACCGGCACCTCGGCCTCGGTCTCGGTGTTCCTGCTCGCGATGTCGGCGTGCACCTTCGCGGCGGCCTACTACCTCCGCGAAACCCACACCAAGCAACCCGCCACGGCCCAAACCCCGGCCGAAGCCTGACGAGACACCGCCCGCACCAGGGACTTCGCGATTTCCATTGAGATCAGGACTCCGATTTCCATGGAAACCGCGTTCCCGACTTCCATTGAGGTGATCTCAGTGGAGTGAGGTGGCGGTAGGCCTGGGAGATGTGGGCGTGGGGTCCTGGTAGAAGAAGGTCTCACCACAAGATCATCTTCACGGAACCAGGACCCCACGTGATCACCTATCGTG
>NZ_JAWLNX010000043.1:0-27109 GCF_035320975.1 Saccharopolyspora mangrovi
GGCGCTCCGAGGAGGCCAGGGAGGTGCTGGACCTGTGCCTGTCGTGCAAGGCCTGCGCCACCGACTGCCCGGCCGGGGTGGACATGGCCACCTACAAGTCGGAGTTCTACGACCACTACTACCGGCGGCGCCTGCGTCCGCTCTCGCACTACTCGCTGGGCTGGCTGCCGCGTTGGCTCAAGCTGACCGGCCGGGTTCCTGGTGTGGTCAACAAGGTCCTCGCGAGTCGGCTGGGTAAAACCGTCTCTGCAGTTGGCGGACTCACGACGAAACGAGCACTTCCGCGGTTCGCCGGAGCGTGGGAGTGGCGGCGCGAGGTCGTCGATGCCGGATCCGGGGGTTCGGTGGTGCTGTTCGTGGACACCTTTACTCGCGGTTTCCGGCCGGAGGTCGCCGGTGCGGCGGCGCGCGTCCTGTCCGATGCCGGTGACACCGTCGCGTGTTCCGCCGATGCCTGCTGCGGGCTCACGTGGATCTCCACCGGCCAGCTGCGCACCGCGAAGCGGATGCTCGCCAAGGCGGCCAGGGCGCTCGATGATGGCACCGACCGGCCGATCGTGGTCGTCGAGCCCAGCTGCGCGGCGGCGCTGCGCAAGGACCTGCCCGAACTCGTCCACACCGAGCAGGCCGCACGGGTGGCGGCACGCGTGCGCAGTTTCGCCACCCACGTCGCCGACCGCATCTCCGCTGGCTGGCGACCCAGCCCGGGCCAGGTTCCGCAGCGGGCCGTGCTGCAGACCCACTGCCACGAGCACTCGGTGTTCGGCCCCAAGGCCCAGCGCGCGGTGCTGGAAGCCGCAGGAGTCGGCGAGGTCGTCGAGGCCACCGGATGCTGCGGCGTGGCAGGCAACTTCGGCTTCGAAGCCGACCACTACGAGGTCAGCATGCAGGTCGCCGAGAACGCCCTCGCCCCAGCCCTGCGCGCCACCGATACCGATGGGGTGCTCACCGATGGTTTCTCCTGCGCCAGGCAGGTGGACCAGCTCGACCCCACCAGACCCGGCCTGCACCTGGCCCAAGTGCTGGATCCGGGCCCGACCTCCACCGCACAAGACAAGGGAACAGGAGAACTTTCATGACCACTAACACCAGTGACTCCCGCATCTCGCAGCGAGCACGTGAGGCCGTTGCGACCGTCAGCACGGGTATGTTCATCGACGGGCAGTGGAGCGAATCTGCCTCCGGCGCACGGTTCAACGTCGTGAATCCGGCCACCGAAGAGGTCATCGCGACAGTGGCTGATGGCGGCCCTGAGGACGCGCAGCGCGCGATCGAAACCGCTGGCCGCGTGCAGAAGGACTGGGCCAGGACGCCACCCCGCGAGCGTGGCGAGATCCTGCGGCGCGCCTATGACCTGCTCATGCAGCGGCAGGACGAGCTCGCGCTGATCATGACGACCGAAATGGGCAAACCGTTCGGCGAGGCCAAGGGCGAGGTCGCCTACGCCGCGGAGTTCTTCCGCTGGTTCGCCGAGGAAGCCGTGCGCATCGGCGGCGACCTCACGACGACCGGTGACGGGAAGAACCGCATCCTCGTCTCGCGCGAACCGGTCGGCCCGTGCGTGCTGGTCACCCCGTGGAATTTCCCGCTGGCGATGGGCACGCGCAAGATCGGCCCCGCCATCGCGGCCGGCTGCACGATCGTGTTCAAACCCGCCGCGCTCACACCGCTGACGTCGCTGGCACTGGTGGACGTCCTCGTCGAGGCCGGGTTGCCTGCCGGTGTCCTCAACGTGGTGTGCACGACCAAGGCGTCCTCGGTGGTCTCGCCGTGGATGTCGAGCGGCATCGCCCGCAAGATCAGCTTCACGGGTTCGACCGCGGTGGGCGTACGCCTGCTGGAGCAGGCATCCGAGCACGTCATGCGCTCGTCGATGGAGCTTGGCGGCAACGCCCCCTTCCTGGTCTTCGAGGACGCCGACCTGGATCGGGCCGTCGAGGGGGCCGTGGCCGCCAAGATGCGCAACATGGGCGAGGCATGCACGGCCGCGAACCGCATCTTCGTCCAGCGGCCCGTCGCAGAGGAGTTCGCCCGCCGGCTCGCGGTGCGGATGGGCTCGCTGAAGGTCGGAGACGGCGTCGAGGACGGCACCGAGGTCGGCCCGCTGGTGGAGGAGAAGGCGCTGCGCAAGGTTCAGGAGCTCGTCGACGACGCCGTCGGCAAGGGCGCGAAGGTCGTCTGCGGCGGCGACCGGCCGGACCGCCCCGGCTACTTCTACCCACCCACGGTTCTGTCCGGGGTCTCGGAGGAGGCGGAGCTCATGTCCGAGGAGATCTTCGGCCCGGTGGCGCCGGTCATCTCGTTCGACACCGAGGAGGAGGCGGTGCGCATGGCCAACGACACCCCGTGGGGCCTGGCGGGCTACCTGTTCACCCAGGACGTCGACCGCGGCTTCCGTGTCGGCGAGGCGATGGAGGTCGGCATGGTCGGCCTGAACACGGGCATCGTGTCCAACCCCGCCGCGCCGTTCGGCGGCGTCAAGGCTTCCGGCTTGGGCCGCGAAGGCGGCCGCGTGGGTATCGAGGAGTTCCTGGAGTTCAAGTACATGGCGGTGCCGCGGGTGTAGCCTGAGGTCTGGTCGAGGTGATCAGGGTCCGCGCAGCGATCGGGCCCTGATCACCTCTTTTGACAGTATCCCAAATGGCGGGATATTATTAATCGGTGACTGAGACATCGACTCCGGACAGCGCGAGCAGCCTGGCCAGGATGCTGCACATCCTGCAGCTGTTCAGCGAGGCGGAGCCCGTGTGGTCGACGGCCGCCATCATCGAGGCCATGGAGACCTCCCGGTCGACGGGCTATCGCTACATCAAGACGCTGCACGAGGCCGGGCTGCTCACCGCGGTGCGCAACGGTTACTACTCGCTGGGCCCAGGGATCATCGAAATGGATCTGCAGATCCGGCAGACCGATCCGCTGCTGTTGGCCAGCGACGGGGTGCTGGAAGACCTGGTGGACAAGATCGGCCACTCGGCCACGCTGTGTACCGCCTACCGCGACTCGGTCCTGTGCGTTGGTGAGTACCGCGCTCCGCAGAGCCCGGCCAACCGCTTCAGCCGGGGGCAGCGGCGCCCGATGTTCCAGGGCGCGGTGTCGAAGGTCATCCTGGCGCACCTCCCGCACCACCGGCTCAAGTCGATCTACCCGCGTCAGAAGGAGGAGATCGAGAAGGCTGGACTGGGCAGCTCGTGGAGCGAGTTCCGGTCCACTCTCGGCAAGATCAAGAAGGACGGCTACATCCTGACGATGGGTGAGTTCAACCCCGGTGTTTACGGCGTTGCGGCCCCCGTGCTCACCGACCAGAAGACGGCCGTGGGCAGCGTCGGCGTCGCCTGGGAGAAGGAACGCCGCGACGTTGACGTGGAGAAGGCGGTCCACGCCGTCAAGCAGGCGGCCACGACCATCTCCGAACGAATGCTGGACAAGCAGCAGGACTGACCGGGCCCGCCCGGTCATCTACCGGAGTCGAGGGCCGCTCGAAGTCAGGGGCTTGCCTGAGTTGGCGTCCGTCCGAGGTCTTCTGTTCCGCGTCGTTCCGCGGTTCTGTGGACGTCCCGACGACTCGAGTCTCCTGTGGAAGCGCCTGTTCAGAGTGGACGGTTCGCCGGCCGCTGCGGTCAACGGCGTTGACGGGACGAGGAACTCCCACCTACGCAGATCACACGCAAGACCGTCATCGCTCTACCCCTGTGAAGAGCAGGTGACTCCTCATGGGGGAGCAGTGCCTTCTCACGACGCTTCCCGGCCTGAGCGACCAGTGCCCGCGAACGTGCGGGCGGTCGGGCGTGTTCCCGGTCTGGGGTGTCCCAAGAAACTCTCCCAGAGCGGGGTCGAGCCGAACTAGCGTTGAGGTCAAAGAGACCGCTATTTCGCTGATGCGGGAGACACCAAGCATGGGTGAGATGCACGCGGCGCGGCCGGCCAGGGCGTGGACCGGCGAAGCTTGCTGAAGGCCGCGGGGTTCGGTGCTGCGGTGGTCGGCACGATGTCCTTCGCGGCTCCCTGTTCTGGGTGCCCGGCGCCAGCCGCGTCGATCTCTACGACCGCACCGATCTGATCCCGTTCGACAAGCTGATGAGCTTCTTCAAGCGGCCCCTTGCAGCATGAGGGCAGCCCTGAGGGGCGACGCCTTGGAGGCCGTTGCGCGGGTAGGGCTGCTCTCATGCACTCCGTTCAAAGAAGTACCAACCGATTGGGAGATCGATGAATACTGTTCTGTTGGGAACGACCGGTGTCCGTGCGCCCAAGATCATCTCGGGGATGATGCGGATCGCGGACAAGACCGATGAGCAGATCCGCGAGCTGTACATGGTTGCCCGCGAGGTCGGGATCGATTTCTTCGACCACGCGGACCTCTACGGCTTCAAGCACCCCGGTGGTGGTCCGCACTTCTGCGAGCGGAGGTTCAGCGAGGCGCTGGGCCTGTCCAACGCGGAGCGCGAGCAGATCACGCTGCAGACCAAGACCAGCATCGTGGACGACGAGTGGCACTACGACTCCTCGTACGAGCACATCGTGTCCTCCGTCGAGGAGTCGTTGCGGGCGCTGGGAACCGACTACATCGATGTGCTGTTGTTGCACCGCCCGGATGCGCTGATCGAGCCGGACGAGGTGGCGCGCGCGTTCGATGAGCTCGAGTCTGCCGGGAAGGTGCGGAGCTTCGGCGTCTCGAACTACACGCCGCGGCAGATCGACCTGCTGAAGACGGCGGTGCGTCAGCCGATCGTGGCCAATCAGGTGCAGTTGTCGGTGACGCACTCGACGATCGTGGCGCAGGGTCTGGCCTCAAACATGGTGAAGGAAGCTGATTCACTCACCCGGGACGGTGGTGGGATCGTCGACTACTGCCGCATCAACGGGATCACCATCCAGGCGTGGTCGCCGTTCCAGAAGAGCTTCCAGGACGGCGTCTTCCTCGGGGACGACGAATTCCCGGAACTCAACGCGCTGCTCGGCAAACTCGCGGCGAAGTACGGCGTCACGCCCATCGCGATCGCCACGGCCTGGATCACCCGCCACCCGGCCGGCATGCAGGTGGTGCTGGGCACCACCACACCGCAGCGGGTCACCGACGCGGCGGCAGGCTCGGACATCCGGCTGACCCGAGGCGAGTGGTACGGGCTCCTCCAGGCGGCAGGCCACCGCGTACCGTGACGTGACTCGAAGCTCACACGACTCGTGCCCCGTGGTTCCAGGTGCGTCACCACCTGGAACCACGGGGCACGTGCTGTCACACCCTCAGTGGAACGAACGTCCGCCGTCCGCCGCGAGTGCCGATCCTGTGATGTAGGAGGATTCATCGCTGGTCAAGAAGCAGATGGCGCGGGCGATCTCGACCGGGTCCGCCAAGCGCTCCAGGGCGTAGTTGGTCACGTTGGCGCGGTGACCGTCGGCCATCGCGGTGTCCACCATTCCCGGGCAGATGGCGTTCACCCGGATCTGAGGTGCCAGTTCGGACGCCAGCGACTTGCTGAGGCCGATCGCGCCCGCCTTGGACGCCGCGTAGGCCGTGAGCCCTTTCGCGTTGGGGAGAAGCCCCGCTGCCGAGGCGATGTTGACGATCGTGGCGTTCCGCTCCTGCGAAAGCCACGGCAGACAACTGCGGGTGACGATGTAGGCGCCGGTGAGGTTGACCTCGATGACGTGGCGCCAATCCTTCGCGGGAACGTCTTCGGCGTTCCCGCGGAACATGATTCCTGCTGCGTTGACGAGTCCGTCGATCCCGCCGAGGGCGCCGGCTGCCTGCGCGGCCACGTCGGCGACGGCGTCTTCGTCTGTGATGTCGACTGCCAGGCATTCTCCGCCAGTCTGCGCGGCGGTTTCCTCGAGGGCGTTCTTGTCGCGATCCAGGAGGGCCAGAGCAGCGCCTTCGGCGGCGAAGAGCTGCGCCGTGCGTCGTCCGATCCCGGACGCCGCCCCCGTCACCACCACTCGGCGACCCTGCAATCGGTTGTTCGGGGATCGGGGCTCTGAGGTCATGTTCATCCCTTCTCGGCTTGGACTTGGGCGAGCCGGGACCGGTCGGTCTCGGCGTGGGGTGCGAATGCGGTGAGGTCGAGTTCTCTGCCGTCTCGCAGTTTCGACACGGCGACCGCGGAGACGAGGATGACCGCGCAGGTGAACGCGGCGACTAGCGCAGGCCCACCCAGCGCGCTCAGACCCGCCGCGATGAAGGGAGCGGGGGACGAGAACACGAGGTTGGCCCCGGTGTAGGCGAGTGCCGTGCCGGAGTAGCGGACGTTGGTGGGGAACTGCTCGGAGAACAGCGCGGGCTGCGCGCCGGAGAGGAACTGGATCGAGCCCAGGACCAGGGTCACGATCAGTCCCATGACGACGGCGCTGGTGCTCGCCACTGTGAAGAACAGTCCGACGCCGACGAAACAGCCGGCGAGACCGGCGTACCAGACCCGCTTGCGCCCGATGCGGTCGCAGGTGAGTCCACCGATCACCGCGGTGCCGACGGAGACGCCGTTGGCGATCATCAGGATCACGAATGCCTGCTGGGAGGTCATGCCGACGTCGGTGGTCAGGTAGCTGAGCCCGTAGACGGCGATGAGGTAGAAGCTCAGCGTCGTGCCCGACCACGCCAGCAACAGCAGCGAGACCTGACGCGGGTGGGATCGCAGCACGCGCAGTCCCTTCTCCTGGGGCGCGTCCGGATGCGCTTGCTCGTTCGTGGTCACGAATGCGGGTGTCTCTTCGAGCCTGCGCCGGATGAAGTAGGCAACGGCGACGATGAAGACGCTGGCCAGGAACGGAATTCGCCATCCCCAGCTCTCGAACTGAGCAGGTGTGAGCATCATGCTGAGCACGACGATGACCAGGTTGGCCAGCACCTGGCTGATCGGTGATCCGATGATGATGAGGGCACCGAAGAACCCTCGTCTGCGCCTGTGGCAATGCTCCATGGTCAGGATCTGACTGCCGCTGGATTCACCGCCGAGCGAGAAGCCTTGCAGGCAGCGCAGTGCGACGAGCACGAGCGCGATCGCGATTCCCTGGTGCGTGGGCAGGACACCGATGAGCACCGATGATCCGCCCATCATGATCAGGGTGGCGAAGAGGACGGGTTTGCGGCCGTACCGGTCACCGAGGTGTCCGAGCACGACGGCACCGATCGGGCGAGCGATGAACCCGACGCCGAAGGTCGCGAACGAAGCGAGCAGACCTGCCGTGGTACCGAGCTGGTGGAAGAAGAGCCGGGGGAACAGGGTCGCGGCGAGCGCGCCGTAGACGGCGAAGTCGAAGTACTCCAGCGTGTTCCCGAGGGTCGCGCTCACCACAGCGCGAGTTTGCATCGATTGCCCGGGGCCCGATCTTTCCGAGGTCGCCGGGTTTGAAGAGGAGTTCGGCATCATTGACTACTCCAAGATCTCTGTTGTTCGGGTCACTGGTCGCTGTAGGGCAGCGTGCGGTCGGTGGTGAGGTCCCAGACCACCGATTTCCGGCGCGTGTAGGCCGCCACGGAGGCGAAGCCGTTCTCCTTGCCGAAACCGCTCTGCTTCATCCCGCCGAACGGCACGGTCGGGTGGAACGAGCGGTAGGTGTTGATCCAGACGGTGCCTGCCACGAGGTTTTGCGTGAGGTGCTGGATCGTCTGCGCGTCGTTGCCCCACACCTGTGCGCTCAGGCCGAACTGGGTGGCGTTCGCGCGTGCGAGTGCCTCGTCCACGTCGGAGTAGGACAGCACGCTCGCCATCGGGCCGAAGGCCTCGGTGGTGGCCGCCGGGTTGTCGTCGGTGACATCGGCCAGCACGGTCGGCTGGTAGAAGGCGCCGTTGGCCAGCTCGCCGTCCTCGGCAGGGGCGCCGCCTGCGATGCAGGTGGCTCCGGCGGCCACGGCGCGCTGTACGAGGCCGTCGACGTGGTCGCGGTGCTGACGGCTGATGAGCGTGCCCATCTGCGACGATTCCTGAGTGGGGAGTCCGACCCGGACCTTCTCCGCCAGCGACGCCAGCTCATCGCACACCTGTGCGTACATCGAGTCGGGGACGAGGATGCGGGAGCCGGCGACGCAGCTCTGCCCGCTCTTGGCGAAGTTCGAGTGCAGGACGGACGGGATCGCGGTGCGCAGGTCGGCGTCCGGCAGGAGGATCGCCGGACTCTTGCCGCCGAGTTCGAGGAACACCGGCACGATGTTGGCCGCCGACTGGTTGATGATCGCGCGGCCCGTGTCGGGTCCGCCGGTGAAGGCGATCATGCCGATGCCCGGGTGCTCGGTCAGCAACGGCCCGACGACCGATCCGCGACCGCTCACGACGTTGACCACTCCGGCGGGGATGCCTGCTTCGAGGGCGAGCTCGCCGAGCCGGTAGTTCAGCAGCGGTGCGACCTCCGGCGCCTTGACGACGATGCAGTTGCCGGCCACCAGGGCCGGCCCTGCCTTGAGAGCGATGGAATTCGCGTTGCCGTTGTAGGGGCTGATCCCGGCGACGACGCCGAACGGCTCGTCGACCCCGTAGGACAGACGGCCCGGCAGTTGGGCGTAGGTCTCGCCTTCGAGCTTGTCGGCGAGGCCGGCGTAGTACCGGAGGATGCGCACGCACGAATCGAGGTCGCCGATCGTTTCGCGTCGAAGGTGCCCGACATCGGCGACCTCGATGTCGGCCAGCTCCTCCCTGCGTGCTGCGATGGCGTCGGCCCAGGCGCCCAGCATGCGGCCTCGCACCTCGGGAGCTGTGTGCCGCCACGTGGATTCGTACACCTGGTGCGCCTGCGAGACGATGCCGTCCAGCTCGTCCGCGGTGACCTCGTGCAGTTCAGCGATGGTCTCACCGGTCGCCGGGTTCATGACCGGCAGCACGTGCCCGCTCGGTCGGTCGGCGATGCCATCGGCAGAGATGTAACCGAGCGCCGGGCGTGTGCGCGCTGGGTTTGGTGTTGCTGTGCTCATCTTCGAGTCTCCTCCGATGGTGCGGCTGGGTTGTTGGCAGCCACGATGTGCGTCCGCACCGTCTCCTGGTATTCGGCAGGTGCTCTGACCTGCTGTTCATCCGGATGCCGATCGTGGGTGAGGGCAACGGCGAAGCCACCGGGAAACGCCGGGGCGTGGCCGCGAGAATTCGTCTCGTCCCGAGTGAATCCCTGTCGATGACAGGGAGTCCAAGACGCGTTGCCGATGCGATGGATAGCGCTCGCCTATCAGCTGTGGTCGGTGGCGTGCTCGGCTCAGTCGCGGCAGTGGAGCCCGATGTGGAACGCGGATCCCTCAAGTTGAGGGCGCACTCCTGTGTTGTGATCGCGGCATCCGGCGAGACACTGCGAGTCCGATCAGCAGCACGATGCTGGTGGTGGCGATGAACCAGCCGACGCGGTGGAGGCCGGCGTCGTCGATGGTGCCGCCGGTGGCGAGTTGGAGGACGACGACGGCGAGGTTGGCGCCGGTGAAGGCGACGGTGCGGTACATGCCGATGCCGGCGCCGACGTCGTTGACGGTGGTGACGGCGCTGATGAGGCTTTGGTTGCCGATGTTGTTGAAGCCGTTGGGGATTCCGGCGACGGCCGCGACGATGAGCAGGACTGCGAGGGGTGCGGTGGAGCGTTCGAGGACCGCGATGAGAATCCCGCTGACGAGTAGGGCGAACGTGCCGATGAACAGGGTCCTGCGGGCGCCGTAGCGGTGGGTGGTGCTCGATCCTGCTCGGGTTGCCAGAACGCCGACTGCGGCGACGGGCAGCATGGTGAGTCCGGCTTCGGTGGCGCTCATGCCGCGCACGGTTTGCAGCCATTGCGGAATGCCGAAGAAGACGCAGTAGAAGCACGTGTAGGTCAGTAGCGTGCGGCCGAGGGTGGCGCACAGCGCGCGGTTGCGGGCCAGGGCGCGGACGTCGATGAACGGGTCTGTTGCGCGCCGCTCGCGTGCGATGAACACCGCGAGCGCTCCCAACGTGATCGGGAGCAGCCAGTACAGCGCAGTTGCCCGCAGCGAAACGAGGAACAGCATTCCCGTGCTGACCACGAGGGCGAACAGGAGAATCCCGGCGACGTCGAGGCCGCGGACTGCGCGCCAGGCGGAGGTGTGCTGGCTGCGTCCGGCGAATCCGACGTCGGCGCGCAGCACCGCGGCGGCGCTGAGCGCTGCGGCGGGCAGGTTGACCCAGAGGATGGAGTGCCAGCCGAACGTTCCGGTGAGCAGTCCGCCGACGGTGGGGCCGAGTGCGGCGATGGATTGGCCGCACATGACCAGGGTGGCCATGGCGGTGCGGGAGGAGCGGGCATAGCGTTCGGCGTAGGCCCGGACCATGGTCATGGCGGTGG
Organism: Saccharopolyspora mangrovi; assembly: GCF_035320975.1. Classification (NCBI taxonomy): domain Bacteria; kingdom Bacillati; phylum Actinomycetota; class Actinomycetes; order Pseudonocardiales; family Pseudonocardiaceae; genus Saccharopolyspora; species Saccharopolyspora mangrovi. Next base: position 10,258 of record NZ_JAWLNX010000043.1, read on the forward strand.
GCATGTGGACCGAGATCCCGGCGCCGATGAGGGCGTACACCGCGATGAGCTGCCCGACGGTCGAGGCGAACATGCCGGCCGTGGAGGCGATGCAGACCATTGCCAGCCCGGTCAGGAACACCCGCCGAGCGCCGAAGACGGAGCCGAGGCGGCCTGCCATAGGTGCGCACACCGAGGTGCTGATGTACATCGCAGAGATGATCCACGAGATGTGCGAGGAGGTGCCGAAGTCAGCGGCGATCGCGATGATGGCGACGGCGATCATCGAGGAGTTGAGCGGTTGGAGCACGCTGCCGCTGGCCAGCGCGGCCCGCACGCGGAAGGGAATCGGAGCACGCTCGGCGGGCCGGGTACCGGTGGCACTCATCGTCGGTCGCTCGCGGGCGAGGCGCTCACATCGGTCAACCGGTGGAAGAGTTCCTCAGCGAGGAACCTCAGTTCCCCGTCGCCGGCGGTGCACTGTGCGTCCATCATGGCGCTCCCACATCTGATCTGTTGACGAAGTCTCATAATGCAGGATATCGTGCAGTCCTGCTTCGGTTAGTGGCGGTCCGCTCGCCTTGATCGAGACGTTTCGGATCCCTTTGCCCGCCGTGCCGCGAGACGTTTCACGGATTCCACGCGAGAACGAATCAGGTGTGGTCCGGTCGGCGGCGGTTGGCTTGCCCGAGACCACATGCGCCTCAACGTGGAGGAAGTCGCCATGCATCAACGCTCCAGGGAACGACGCGACGGCGTTTTCCCCGCCTCCGACGAAGCGCGCGCCAACAAGCGGTTTCTGAGGCAACTGACCGCCATCGCGACCCTCGGTGCACTGCTGTTCGGGTTCGACACCGGCGTGATCTCCGGCGCCTTGATCTACCTGCGCGAGGACCTGCGGCTCACGAGTGTCGCCGAAGGGCTGGTGGTGGCATCGTTGCTCTTCCCCGGTGCCACCTCGGGGGCCCTGCTTGGCGGTCCCATCGCGGATCGGTTCGGCCGCAGGGCGTCCCTAATCTCTTGCGCGGTTCTGTTCGCGGTCGGCGTGCTTGCTTGTTCCCTCGCGCCCGATGTGGCCACGCTCGTGGTGGCGCGTGTCGTGCTCGGATTCGCAGTCGGTTGCGCGTCGGTGGCGTGTCCGCTCTACCTCGCCGAGCTCGCGCCCTCGAGCAAACGCGGGCGCATGGTGGCGGTCAATCAGCTGATGATCACCGTGGGCCTGTTCCTGTCCTTCAGCTCGAACGTCCTCTTTGATCAGTTCGCGCATGGTCCGGCGGTCTGGCGCTACATGATCGGGATCGCGATCATTCCTGCGATCGCGTTCTTCCTCGGCATGCTCAGCCTTCCCGACACGCCCAGGTGGTACGCGGGCAAGGGGCGCCTGGAGCAGTGCCGCGAGACCTTGGCGCGGGCTCACTCGGCGGAGGACGCGGAGTTCGAATACCGCCAGATCGTTGAGATCGCGCAGCGCGAGACCAACGAGGCGACGATCCTCTGGACGATGCTCCGGGTCCTGGGGGAACAAGCCTGGATGCGGCGTTTGCTGTGGATCGGGATCGTGCTGGCCGTGGCCCAGCAGACCACCGGCATCAACGTGGTGATGTACTACGCGCCGACCGTTCTCGAGGAGAGCGGTATGACGGGCTCCGCTTCGCTCGTCGCGTCGCTCGCCGTCGGGCTCGAGCAGGTTCTGCTCACGTTCGTCGGAATCTGGCTGCTGGGGTTCATGGGGCGGCGGAAGATGATGCTCTTCGGCTTCTTCGGCGTTGCGGTCTCGCACGGCCTGCTGGCGATGAGCTACCTCCTGCCGGAGTCGACGCTGCGGTCCTACCTCATCTTGCTGTTCATGGTCGGTGTCAGCGCGTCGATGGTGACGTTCGTCGGATCGACGGGCTTCGTTGTGCTGTCCGAGATCTTCCCGCTGGCGATCCGGGGGTTCGCCATGGGTGCCTCGATCTGCGGCCTCTGGGTTGCCAACTCCCTGATCTCCTTCTTCTTCCCGATCCTCGCCGAGGGCGTGGGTTCGGTCGCCGTGTTCGTGGGATTCACGGGCCTGAACCTGCTCGTCTGGCTCTTCGTGTTCAGAGCCATTCCTGAGACGAAGGGTCGGACGCTGGAGGAATTGGAAGCCGATTTCCGCTCGGGCAGAAAGGACTGACAGTCATGCGGGCCAGTGCCCCGACCCTTGAACTTCTCGTCGACTACTACGCGGAGATGGAAACCAACGATCCGGAACGCTACGGCGCCTACTACGCCGACGACATGACGCTGCGCTTCGCCAACAGCCCGGTGATCACCGGGAGGCGCAACGCGATGGAGGCGTTCAGCCAGGTCCTGGGCCGGGTCACTTCGCTAAAGCACGATCTGGTCAATGTGTGGGAGGAGGACGACGGCTTGGTCCTGTTCGAGTCCGTTGGAACTTGGTACTTGCGGAGCGGTACCACGGTGTCGATCAACGCGTTCTCGGCGTTCACCGTCGCTGACGGGCTTTTCGTCGATCAGCGCATCTACGTCGACAACGCTCCGCTGTTCGCCGCTCTCGAGAAGGAGGATCGAGCCGATGCGCAGGCCTGACCTGAAACTGGCGCGACAGTTGCGAAACGTGATCCGCCAGGACCGCAGGGTGGTCGTAGGTCTCGACTCCTCGGGCAGATCCACGGTCCGCGAGGACGGGCGGAGCCTTCCCACCATCGAGCTCCCGAACGGGATCGTGCGCCAGGAGATCTGGGCCCAATCTCAGGTCCCGGCGCGGAGCGGTGATGACGGCACCAGGGGAGACCCGCTGGACCCCGCGCCACCAGATCGAGGTGTGGTGGTCCGCATGCTGACCGTGCCGCCGATGATGGGCGTCGGGTCCGGCCCGGACCTGCACTTCGACGATGCAGTGCACGTGATCACCCAGGTGGAAGGGGCTTTGGACATCGTGCTGGAGACGGAAACCGTGAGGCTCCAGCAGGCGGACACCATCGTGCTCCCGGCCAGCGTGCACGACCTCCGAAATGAGAGTTCGACGCCGGCGACCTTCGTCTACACCTCGGTCCGCCGCGAGCGGTGAGGAACGCCCTCGTAAGGGCTCAAGCAGTCCGGTTGCGCACGGCCGCATGGCTTTCGGCAACTCGGAGGAAGGCTTGGGCGGCGGGGGTGAGCGGAGCCGAGCGGCTGACGAGCGCGACGTGCAACTGCGGCGCAGAGATGAGCCGCCGAACCCGCGCGCCGGTCCGACGGGCCAGTGGCGCCCACGACTCCGGCAAGATCGCCAGCCCGACGCCTTCGAGCACGAGCGGCAGGATCGACGTCCGGTGCGCGACTTCGGCGACGATGTGGATGTCGGTGCCCTCGGCGAGCACGTCGTCTATGATCTTGCGCATCACGCTGTGCTCGGGAGTGACGATGACTCGCGCGCCGGCGAGGTCGGCCATGGACACTGGATCGTCGTCCGAGGAGTCGGACGACCCGTCAATCGGTGCTTGGACGAGGACGAAGTCCTGCGCTTCCAGCGGGAGCGCGTTGACACCTGGCGGGTGGAGCGGTTCAGGTGAGCCGCACAGCCCCAGCTCCGCGGCACCCTGCCGCACCCGCTCCACGACCTCGGCTGCGGTGAAGGCCGCGTCGACGCGGATCGAGAGTCCAGGATGCCGGTGGCTGAACTCGCGAGTGAGGCTGCCCAGCGGCTCGATGCCCGGTGACGGCATGCTGATCATCTCGACCCGGCCGCGGTGCAGACCCTTCATCGAGTTCATCGTGGCCCGAGCAGTTGCGAGGTCGCGAAGGACCTGCCGTGCCGGTTCGATCAGCTTCGCGCCGGAATCGCTGAGAACGACGCCGCGCCCGAGCCGGTGGAACAGCTTGACGCCGAGGTCGCGTTCGAGAGCCGCGATGGTCTGCGACAGCGACGGTTGGGCGATGTGCAGGTGGTTCGCGGCCCGGCCGAACCCGTCGTGGTCGACGATGGCGAGGAAGCACTCCAAGTGCCGAGCATCCACTGGGCCCCTCCTATCGTGGAGACCGGGCGGTCATGGGGTCTGCCCGCCGTCGACGACCATGGCGTGTCCGACGGTGAACGCGGCTTCCTCCGAGCACAGCCACAGCACGGCGGCGGCGATCTCCTCGGGACGGCCCAGTCGTCCGATCGGTTCTTGGGCGATCATCGCGGCGTAACCCTCCTCGGTTCCTCCGGACACGCGTCGGATCATTTCGGTGTCGATGATGCCCGGGCAGATCGCGTTGATCCGGATGCCGACCGCGGCGTGCTCCAGGGCCGCTGACGAGGTCAGGCCCACTACTGCGTGCTTGGTCGCGGTGTAGGCGGCCTGGTTGCGGAATGCCTTCACTCCGGCACCGGACGCGGTGTTGACGATGGCGCCGCCTCCGCCGGTCCGTGTCATCAACGCGAGTTCGCGGGTCATGGTCAGGAAGACTCCGCGAAGGTTGATGGCGACCAGGCGGTCGAACTCTTCGTCCGAGACCTCGGTGATCGGCTTCTGCGGCTGGTCGACCCCGGCGTTGTTGAACGCCAGATCCAGCCGTCCGAACTCCTGCTCGACGGCACCGAACGCGGCGTCGACGTCGGGCGCTCGTGCCACGTCGCATTGCAGCGGCAGGGCCTGACCGCCCTCCTTCTCGATAAGACGCGCCGTCTCCGTCACTCCGTCGAGTGCGATGTCGGCGACCGCCACGGCAGCGCCTTCACGTGCGAAGGCGAGTGCTGTGGCACGGCCGATGCCGGTGGTCGCCCCGGTCACGAACGCAATCTTGTTCTCGAACCGCTTGCTCATGAGTTCAGTCGCCTTACTTCCGCTTCGCAACAGGTCGTTGGGGTTCGGTTCGCCAAGCCCTAGCGCACAACGCTGATGTGCAGGGCCGCCACCGTGCAGGGAGCGTCGCTTCGGTTGCGCCAGGCGTGCTTGGTCCCGCGATGCACGACCGTGTCGCCTGCCTTGACGAGGGTTTCGCCGGTTTCCACGACGGCCCAGATCTCGCCGGAGATCACCGTGACGATGTCGATCGAGTCGGTCTGGTGGATACCGGGGATGTCGTGCTCACCCTCTCCCTCCACACCGGCGCTGGCGAGAGAGTCGGCGTAACCCGATTCGTAGTCCCATTCGCTGTCCGGCGGGAAGGTGCTGATGTCGTAGTAGTAGCCCTCAGGGGGCGGCGGGATCGCGGCTGCGTCATCCGCGGTGTTCTCGGCCATGACCGGCGTGGGGACCAAGGGAGACCCCCAGATCACGTTGCGGGTGAAAGCCGGCGTGGCCAGCCGAGTCTCGGTGTTCCCGTCGCTCACGATGGTCGAACGGTTCTGCTCGTCCAAGCCGACCACGACTCGCCGAGCGCGGGCGTTGAGGTGTTGCTGCGACATGTTCCATCCGTTCGCGACCATCAGGGTGAATGATCATCGTGTGCGGTGCGCCGCGATGACCGAGGCTTGCTGGTCGGGACGTTGAGCTGACCCCGGCGGCGTGTTGGGAGTGACGTACGGGTAGCGGAGCTCGGACGCCGGTGCTGGCGCCGTCATCACGGCGATAACAATATCCCGCAATGTAGGATATTGTCAATGACGGAGTGTGCTCCAACAACGGGTCAGGTGTAGGCCAGGAGTCTTCCCGCGACTGTGACGCCGGACCACGACACGAGGGACACGATCGCGGCGGCCCGTGCGGCGGCAGGCGTCGCCCGGGTCGTGTCCCAGTCGGCCACGCTGCGGTAGGTGTGCCGATGGAAGATCAGGATGTTCAGGCCTGCGAGCACGATGAGTCCGAGCTTCCATGGTGCGCTGCCACGGTCGGCGATGACGCTCGCCCCGGGCAGGAACATCGCCACACCGGTGACCGCCGCGATCACGAACCCGAGTCGCGATAGTGGGAGGAGGTGGTCGGCCGCGGTCGTGACCCGCAGTGAACGCCGACCGACTCCCAGCAGACGGAGGTCGAAGGCTGCCGCCGGGCCGATGAGCAGAGCGATGCCAATGATGTGGATGCTCTCGAGCGTCGGATACAGGTAGGCCGTGCTGCGGATGGCCTCGGCGAACCAGCCGGCCTCCAGCCAGTCGAAGAAGTCATTCGTGCCGCGCGCCTTCAGGTCCGGCGGGAGCGCGCTCGCAGGTAGACGGCCCCACCTGCGACAACAGCCGCAAGGACGACCCCGAGCCCGGCCCACACCGCTGTCGGCGATGTGTCGCGGGACGGGGCCGCGGCCGGCGGCGCATCCTCGGTGGCATCGGGATACGGGACCGGCAGCGGCGTCGCCGGCAGCTCACTGCCGAGCACCTGGTTGACCGGCCGGCCGTTGTCGTACCAGAACGCGACTGGACGGAACTCGTTGTCGTGACTGGTGCCGATGTAGCCGACGAGCTCGACGCGTTCGCCGTCACGCAGTGGGCGATCCAGACCCCACCTTCCCGTGTAGCTCGGCGGAGCGATGACGACCTCCAGCGCGTTGTGGGAGCCGCTGTACGACGGTGCGACGTTGATCGGGCCGCTGTCCTCGGGGGCCTGCAACTCTTCCGGCAGTTCCCGCTCAGGTGTGTCGGTAGGGAGCTCACCGTCCACGGTGACCGTGAAGAAGGAATGTGGCTCGCCCCAGCGAACTTCCGAGACGGTGCCCGCCACGTAGTAGAGGCGATCGGTGTCGAAGTCGTCCCAGCCGTGATGCGCCTGCGCAGGCGCCGCGGTGATCAGCATCGTCGCGGAAACAGCAGACGCGATCAGCAGCCCGACGCGACGGACGCTGGAGCGGGGCAGTGGTGCGTTGATCGTCATGAAGCGCATGTCGGGTCGATTCTTTCCAGGGGCGTGAGTCGTCTGCGTCCAGCAGACCTCATCTCGCCCGAACCAGGGAGTTCCTGTCATGAGGTGTACTGGCAGGGCCACCTTGAGCAGCTCACGCCAGAGCGACCCCGGTGCGTAGGGCGTAGGCGTCGAGCAGGGCGTCTTGTGCCTGAGGGTGAGCCCGCCGCAAATGCGAAAACGCATCCGGCAGGCGGAAACTCGCTCATCGCTGATTTCCCGCAGCAGCGACGTCACCGGTGTCGCGCGGTGACCTCGCCGCGGCGTTCAGGTGGTGCAACCGACTGATGAAAACTCGGAGTGCGCGCTGTTCGAGGTGCCGTGGCGAGGGCCTGGTGGGAAGCCGTGACGTCGTGCGGTTGCCGCGATCACCAAGGCGCAGAGGGCCAGGGCCATCACGATCCACGGGAACGAGGACGCGCCGAGACTGCCGAGTACGACTCCGCCGAGGCCGCCCCCGGCGAAGATCGCCAAGTTGAAGCTGGTGACAAGCATCGAGGTCGCAAGATCACCATCACTACCGGCTGCGTCGGAAAGAGCTGTCTGCACCTGGGTCGCGGCTCCTCCGAAGGTGAAGCCCCAGGCAACGATGGCGAGGAAGTACGGCACCAGCAGGTGGCCGATGAGCCCCAGGGTCAGGCACCCGAGCGCGAATACGGTCAAGCCGGACAGCACCAGCATCCGCAGTCCTCGATCGATCGTCGTGCCGGTGAACCAGATGCCGGCCAATGCCGCGATGCCGAAGGCCAGCAGGGTTGCGTCCACCCGGACACCGAGCCCCGTCGAGTGCGCATAAGGTGCGATGTAGGTGTAGAGCACGTTGTGCGCGAGGAGCCACAGGAACGTCGTCGTCAGTACCGGAGCGACGCCGGGTATCAGCAGAACTTCGGTGAGCGATGACCCCGTGCGGGCGGGTTGCCCGGGCCTGTCCGGTACAGCGACGATGATCCACACGATGAGCATCGCCGACAGCAGCGACATCCCTGCGAAGGTCCACCTCCAGCCGACGATCGAACCGCTGAACGTGCCTAACGGCACCCCGATCGAGAGCGCCAGCGGAGTGCCGACCATGGCGACCGCCATCGCTCGTCCGGCCATCTGCTGGGGTACGAGGTGGCGGGCGTAACCGGCGACCATCCCCCACACCACAGCTGAGAACGCGCCGGCGAGGGTGCGGGCGACCATGGCCACGAGGTATGAGTCCGTGGCGGCGGTGACCGTGTTGGCGACCAGGAAACCCGAGACTGCGAAGAGCAGCAGCGGTTTCCGCCGGAATCCGCGTGTGAGGGCCGCGACGGGGATCGCTGCGGCGACTGTTCCTGCGGCATATGCGGTAACCCACTGGCCAGCGGCGGCTTCGCTCACGCCGATCTCAGCGGCGATCTGCGGGAGCAGGCCCGCCGGCATGGTCTCGGTCATGATGTTCACGAAACCGGCCAAGGCGAGCGCCAGCAGGGCGGCCCAGGGCAGCCGTCCGCTGAGCTCCGACGATCGCCCGTCCCGCTTGAGCCGATGCTCTCGCTGCACGCAGTTCCCTTCTCTCGGCGGTGAAGGCGGCTGGGCTGATGTCTCCACGGCAGCGGAGCGACACCCGACATCGGCGTCGAACAATATCCCGCTATGTGGGATATTGTCAATTTCGGCGTGTCGGTGACCGATCGGATGGCCGCCTGCCCGCGGCGGTCAGGCGTCCTGCTCGAAAAGGATCACCCCCTTTCCGCCGGCCTGTAGGTCGAAATTCGCGTAGGCCTCGACGACGTCGTCGAGGTCCCATCGGTGGGTGAAGATGTCGTCCACGGGCAGTTCGCGTGTCGCGATGAACTCGGCGCATCGTCGTTGGGCGACGATCGACAGGGTCCAGGAGGTCATCAGCGTGATCTGGGAGCGGAAGTGGTCCTCGACCCGAAAGCCCACCTCGCCTCCCAATCCGACCAGGCAGATGCTCCCCCACGGCCGAAGCGATTGAAGACCTGCTGTGATCGCTGCGGAGTTGCCGGAGGTCTCCAACACAAACGCAGCTCCTCCGCTTGTCAGGTCGCGGAGTGCCTCAACGGGGTCGTTGGCTGTCGGGTCGAGCACTGCCGCGGCTCCGAGCCGTCGGGCGTGTGCGCGGCGCGCCGGTTCGGGATCGACGGCGATCACCCGAGCCCCGCGCGCCGTCGCGAGCAGGGTTGCGGACAGACCGACCGGCCCTTGGCCGAACACGACCAGGGTCTCGCCACCGACGTTCCCGAGCCGGTCGAGCGCGCCCCAGGCTGTGCCCGTTCCGCAGCCGATCGTCGCACCGGCCTCGAAGCTCAAGGCCGGATCGAGGAGAACCAATGTGCTCGCCGGTGCTTTGATCAGCGGCGCGTGTCCGCCGTGAACTTGCGTGCCGAACGCCTGGAACGGCGCGCCGGTGCACATCTGTGGCCACCCGAGGCGGCACGCGTCGCATCGGGTGCAGCCGATGTAGTGGTGAATCATGACTCGATCCCCGACGGACGCCACGTCCGGGGTCACTCCCTGGCCGACCTGGCAGACGACCCCGGCGGGTTCGTGTCCGACGATCCGGTCGCCCTGTGTGGCCGGGCCTCCGGGCTGATGCCGGTAGACGTGCAGGTCGCTTCCGCACATGCCGGAAGCCCTGGTCTGCACGATGACCTCGCCGGGGCCGGGCTCGGGATCGGGGAACTCGCGGAGTTCTACCTTCCGGTCACCGAGGAAGACCGCGCCTTTCATTGGATGCCTCCTAGTCGTTCGAGATCAGGTGTCGTGTCCGAGGTCAGCAGTCGGGTGAGTTCTGCGGCGTCGGACACGGACTCGAGGTCGCGCACGGCTGTCTGGACTCGAGCGATCTGGTCGGCCGGCGTGGGCCGCGCGGCCACCGCAGCGCAGTCGGCGAACTTGCGGTCCAACTCATCCCACGTCATCGGTCGTTCGAGGCTTCCGGGGACCCGGTCGCCGACTCCGTCCAGGATGCGGCCGTCGCGGACGACGATGCGCACGCGCCCGGCGGGCAGTTCGGTGACCCAGTCCAGCTCGGGGTCCGGCACCGGTACCACCTTGGCGGCGGCACGAGTGACCTGTGCATCGCGGAGGGAATCGAGGGTGAAGTCGATGATCCCGACGTCGCGTCGCACGGCGGCCAGCCCGACCAGGAAGGGCAGGCTGAACTTGGCGTCGGCGAGGGTCACCGGCGCACGTCGCGCGTCGAGCGGTCGGCACATCAGGTCGTGGTAGTCGCCCACGTGCACCCGGATCTCGCTGATGTCGTCCTCGGTGAGATCGTGCGCGGTAACAAGGTCGATGGTCGCCTGGATGTGGCTGTGCGAGGTGCCGACCGAGGGCCAGGCCTTGTAGAGAGTGTCGGCCCCCTGGAACGTGTGCCCGAGGCCGTCCAGCATCGCCTCGCGGTCGTAGCGACCGCCGAAGTAGGTGGCGAGGATGCCGTACTCGCCCTCGAACAGCCGCTCGATCCCGGTCACGCCCCGCTCCGCCAACAGGGTCGCGTTGACCGCACCCCGAGCCGAGAAACCGGCGTACATGCCGCGCAGACTGCTGCCGGTCCCGCACACCATCTCCATCACCCCGGCGGAGTGCATGCTGGCGATGCCGAGCGCGTGCTTGGTGGAATCGGCGGACAGCTCGAGGATCTTGGCCGACGCCGCGGTGGCTGCGTAGACGGCGAGGACGCTGGAGAGGTTCCAGTCCTTGCGCCATGCCACGTTGCGCCGGAGCCGGGCGAAGAGGTCCTGCCCGACCGCGACGGCGGTGATCAGACGTCGGCCTTCGACGTCGCCCTTGCGCTCGGCCAGGGCCAGGACCGCGGGGACGATGGAGCTCGCGCAGTGCTGGCCCCACGGTGTCTGGTCGTCGAAGTCGAGGCAGTGCGCCATGGCCCCGTTGGCGAACGCGGCCTCGGTCGCGGGGTAGAGGCCGGTTAGGGGCAGGATCGACGCCTCGCCGCGGCCCCCGATCTCCCGTGCGAGGTCGAGGACGCCGGTGACGGCCGGCTCGGTTCCGCTCGCAGCGAGAATGACTCCGAGAGTGTCGAGAATGCTCTTCTTCGCCGCCTCCGCGGCCGGTCGGGGCAGGTCGTCGTAGCGGGTGTGGGCGCAGGCGTCGGCGAAGTGGACTGAGAGGTCTGCGGCGGTATCGGTCAACGGTTCACCGTCCCCGCGGTTGAGGGGACGGGGGCGTCGGGCGGCAGTCCGATCGCCTTCGGCTCGACGTAGGTGTCGATGCCCTCCGGGCCGTTCTCCCGGCCGATCCCGCTGCCCTTCACACCGCCCATCGGCGCCGCCAGCCCAGCCGGGCTTCCGTTCAGCTCGACGGTTCCGGTGTGCATCCTGCTCGCGACCCGCATCCCGCGCTCGAGATCCGACGTGAACACGGCGCCGTTGAGCCCGTACGGAGTTGCGTTGGCGATCCGAACTGCCTCCGTCTCGTCGCTGTAGGCGATCAGCCCGACGACGGGCCCGAAGATCTCCTCCTGCGCGACGCGCATGTCCGGCTCCACGTCGACCAGCACGGTTGGTTCCACGTACCACCCGTGCGGCAGCCGATCGGGTCGTCCACCGCCGGTGAGGGCCTTGGCGCCGTCGGTGCGGGCGCCGTCCAGGTAGCGCTCAACGGTGGCGCGCTGACGAGCGCTGACCAGTGGACCGATCTGCGTGCGCTCGTCGTGCGGGTCGCCCTGAGGCCTCGACCGGACCATGTCCGCCAAGGCGTCGGCGAACTCGTCGCGGCGTTGCGCGGGGACGAGGACGCGCGTTTTGAGAGTGCAGATCTGCCCGCTGTTGCGGAAGGACCCCATTCGTAGTGACTCCGCGGTCGCCGCGGCGTCGGCGTCGTCGAGGACGATCGCCGCGGACTTGCCACCGAGTTCGAGGGTGACCCGGCGCAGGTCGTTTCCGCACAGGGCGGCGATGCGTCGACCGGCTGCCGAGGAACCGGTGAAGGTCACCTTGTCCACGCCGGGATGTCGGACCAGGTACTCGCTGGTCTCCCGATCGGCGCACAGCATGTTGAAGGTGCCCGGTGGCAATCCCGCCTTCTCGACCAGTTCTGCGAGCAGGTAGGCGTCGAGCGGGGCCTCCGGTGCGGTCTTGAGGACGACCGCGCAGCCAGCCAGCAGGGCTGGTGTGAGCTTCTGGACCGCGATGCCGAGCGGGACGTTCCACGGGATCACCGCCGCGACCACGCCAACGGGTTCGCGGGTCACCAGTGCTGAGGCGCCGTCGAGCGAGGTGCGAACCTCGCGGAACGGGTAGCGCTGCGCGACGTCGAGGTATTCGTCCATGATCTGCACCGGGCTGACGGCCTGGATGGCGCGAGCCTGGGTGATGGGGCATCCCATCTCGGTGGTGATCAGTTCAGCGAACGCGGGGCGGTGCGCGTCGATCTCCTCGCGGAGCGCGCGGACGAGAGCGATCCGGTCGGCGACCGAGGTTCGAGCCCAGCCGCCGTCAAGCGCAGCGCGGGCGGCCGCGACCGCTGCGTCAACGTCAGAGGGGGCTGCCGCCGGCACCGACGCGACCACCTCCTCGGTCGCGGGCGAAATGACGCCCAGCCTGTCGGTGCGATCGGGGGCCACCCATCGGCCGCCGATGTAGAGGTGTTCGGTGGACAACGTGTCGATCATCAGTGTGGATCTCCGTGAGGATCAGTCGTGGACCGGTTCGCTTGCCGCGTGCTGCGACGCCGTAGTCGTGTTCCGGTGCGAGTGCTGCAGGTCGTAGGTCCGGGTCTCGGGGGTGCGCAGGACGACGAAGAAGGCGAAGACGCTGACCAGCGCGATGTAGGGCGCGGGAGCGACCGGGGTGCCGAAGCTGCTGACGAGGGCACCGGACACCAGCGCCACGGTCCCGCCGAAGAGCGCGTTGCCGATGTTCGTCGCGACGGCGTGACCGGAGTAGCGCACCGCGGTCGGGAACATCTCGGCCTGCACCAGGAACTGGGGAGTCGTCGTGAGCGCGGTGCCGACGACGAGGATCAGAGCGGCCAGGGCGGCGGATCCGACCGACCCGGACGATGCGAGCAGGAACGCGGGGTAGATACCGGCTGCTGTCCACAGCGTGCCGGCCAACAGCAGCGGCTTGCGGCCCACCCGATCGGCCAGCATCCCGGTCACCGGGTACAGCACGGCCGCGGTCGCGATCGCCGTCGAGACGACCAGCAGTGCGGCGACCTGGCCCAGGCCGGCGACGGTGAGCAGGTAGGTGTAGAGGTACCCGTTGAGGGTGTAGGTCACCAGGCCGTTGGCCGAGGACAGCAGCCCCACGCTGAGCAGCGGCCCCCGGTGGGTGCGCAGGACGGTCCGCAACGGGTCGGTGATCTTTTCCGTACGTCGGGACTCGACGAACGCTTCCGGCTCCTCGACCTTCATCCGCAGGTACAGGCCAACCAGGCCGAGCACGCCGCCCAGCAGGAACGGCAGCCGCCATCCCCAATCCTCGAAGACGGCGTCGCCCAGCAGCGTCCGCAGGCCGAGGATGAAGATGCCGACCACGGCTGCGGGCAGGAACGCCATCGCCGCCCCCACGCCGATCCAGGTGCCGCGCCGGCCTTCCGGTGCGGATTCGAGCAGATAGCTGTAGGCGCCGCTGGTCTCGCCGCCCATCGAGAGCCCTTGGCCGAGCCGAGCGATGACCAGCAGAATTGTGGCCAGCAGACCGATCTGCCCGTAGGTCGGCAGCAGGCCGATGAGCATCGTGCAGCCACCCATGACGAGCACGGTGATGGTCATCATCTTCACGCGACCCAGGCGATCGCCGAAGCGACCGAACAGGATGCCCCCGATCGGCCGCATGAGGAATGCGGCGGCGTAGATCGCGAAGGTGCTGAGGATCCCGACCGTGGGATTGCCGGCCGGGAAGAAGTACGTCGCGAGAATCGGTACGGAGAAGCCGTACACGAAGAAGTCGTAGAGCTCCACGAAGTTGCCGAAGGAACCCGCGAGGATCCTCCGTTTGTTGTTGGACGACGCCATCGTCGGTCCCTTCCTCATTGAAGTTCAATTCGCCGCGGAACGAGAGCTGGGGCGCACGAGGCACGCCGGTCTCCACACAGAAGCAACAGACGCTCGTGCCGCACGGAACTGCGGGCTGACGGATCGCGTCGAGCGCGTCCGCTCGCCGTCGGCGCTCGACCGCCGACCGCTGATCTCGAGGTCCTTTCTCCTCGCCCCGACTCGAGTTGCGTCAGACAGTGACCCACTGTGGGCTCGAAGGGAAGCGTGTCGGCCTCCCGCTCGGCCCCACGACGACATCCCGGCGTCCGCAGATGCCCTGTGACCTTCGACTATGCAGTTGTGAAACGGCGTCATCCAGGTTTGGGAGCTGCGGTCGCCTCCATCCGGCTTAGACTCCTCGGACATGCAGCCACCGTCGGTTTCGATCGCCACCGGACTGCTGCCGAAGCTGTCCCTGCTCCACGCCATGGCCCGGGCTGGTCAGCTGAGTGCGGCGGCTGAGTCCCTGGGCATACCGCAGTCAACCGCGACCCGGTGGGTGGAAGCGCTCAGCCGCGTCGTCGGTGTGCCGCTGACTCACCGCGTAGGAGGCCGGACCGAGCTCACCGCAGCAGGGAGGGCGCTGGCCGAGGCGGCAGGGGAGGCCCGCGAAACGGTCGGCGTGGGTGTGGCTCGTGCCCTGGAGGCGGCTGACCCGCGCCGGGGTCGGATCGCGTTCGGGTTCATGCGCACCCAAGCTTCCGCTCGCGCACCGGAGTTGCTGCGGGGCTACCGGGCCGTCCGGCCGCAGGTGCGGTTCGCGCTGTTCGAGGCTGCTCACGAGGAGCTGGTCGCTCGCCTGCACGCTGGGTCGGTCGACATCGCACTGACGGCACTGCGCGACGACGACGTGGACATCGAGGCCACCGAGCTCGGACGTGAGCCGTTCGTCGTCGTCATGCCGTCAGAGCATCGACTGGCCGGCAAGGACCACTTGCGCCTCAGGGAGCTGCGGGACGAGACGTTCGTGGGCCTCTCCTCGACGGTCGCGCTCCGCCAGCGCATCGACCGTCTCTGCGCTTCCGGTGGCATCCGGCCGCGCTACAGCTTCGAGACAGAAGAGGTCGAGACCGTGCGCGGGCTGGCCGCTGCCGGCGCCGGGCTGGCGATCCTCCCGGCCCGTGACAGCGGCCCGATCAGCGGATCGGTGGAGATCGCCGTGTCACCGCCTCAGCACCGGCGCATCGGTTTGATCGTCTCCACCCGCAGGGCGGTCGATCCGCGCGTCTCGGAGTTCCGGGACTGGGCAACGACCCACACGCGGATCGGCCGCCGTAGTCACTGATCCTGGGTTACCGACTGGAATCGAACACCGTCCGAGGCCGACGCCGGTTGAGATGCCCCGAGTAGGATCTCCGTTGCCCAACACTCAACCTGCGTTGAAGATCGCGATGTCGATGAGGCCTGGTCGTAGAGCGGTCGATAGCAGGCGCTCGATCGTTCACAACGAGATACGTTGTGCGGCAAGATGTTCCGCTTCTCGTTTCTGCACTCCCGGGGAACCTTCGGGCCGCAACGGATAGTTGTGTCCTATCGGCCGGATCGGTAGCACGTCTTGGACGTCGGAGTGTGCGGAGGGTTTGACTTGGTGTTGTACGGGTCGTTCGCGGCAGGGAGTGCTCAGGTAAGGCATGAGGCATTCGCGCGGCGGTGCACGGGGTACGGGATTCCGAAGTAAGTAGCGGCCTTGGTAGTCCTCCGATGGAGTGTCGGGGTGGGTGGCCGGGGAATCTGATTCGTGGCAGGCCCGCAAATGAGGAGAGCAACAGGAGTCCATATGTACTCGCATCGCGCCCCAAAGCGATCCCGTGTCCACACGCCACACGTGTACCGCAACCCGTGCACCGGCAGGTGGATCTGCGACTTCGAAGGCAGCCGCGTCAACCCGGGGCCTGACGGTTCCAGAACCGTGTGCCGGACGCACCAAGACGCTGTCCGCGTCGCCGTCAGCGTTGGCTCCGGGCCGCGGTTGCCGCTAGGTGCGTGACGACAGCTGCTGACGACATCCGGTAGGCGCGCAGTGCCGGTAAAAGAGGCCCCGATGATCACGAGGTTCGATGGTCATGACCCTAATTCAGTGCACAGCGGATGAGCTCGACCACCGGGCGCAACGCGCCGAGGAGGACTTGAACCGCGCCCTCCGAGCACGCAGGTGGAACCTTGTCCAGCTCCACCGCGCGCACCTGCAATCCGTCCGTGAGGAGCGGAAGCGGCGCATGCGTTACGAGGCGGCCCGTTCTTAAGCGGAGATCCATCTCGATTGAATCTCGTCTCAGCTCCATTAAGGACCACTTCGTTCTGGTCACGCTCGCCGTCGCGACCGCAATGCAAGGCTGGACGATCCAGGAACTATTGCTAGCACGACCCTCCGAAAGAGCCCGAGAAGTGACTGGGCCAGGAAGGATAGTCCTCTCCTATCGGTCGCATCGGGAGCGCGTCTTGGACGTGTGGGGTGTGCGGGGGTTTGACTCGGTGTCGTATCAGGCCGTCCGCGCAGCAGGGAGTGACCACCATTGGCAGCACCGTCCGCGTCCCAGAACTTCACGATCGCCGCCATTCCCGCAGACGGTGTGGGAACCGAGGTGGTCGCCGCCGGTCGGGCCGTGCTGGACGCGCTGGCCGCGGGGTCCGGTGGCCGCTTCGCCTTCGACTGGACCGAGTTCCCCTGGGGCTGCGGGTATTACGAGAAGACCGGTCGCATGATGGACGAGGACGGCCTGGAAGCGCTGCAGGACTTCGATGCGCTGTACTTCGGTGCGGTGGGCTGGCCGTCGGTGCCCGACCACATCAGCCTGTGGGGTCTGCGGCTGCGGATCTGCCAGAGCTTCGACCAGTGGGCCAACGTCCGGCCGGTGCACTTCCACCCCGGCATCACCTCGCCGCTGCGCAAGGCCGACGACACCCCGCTGGACTGGGTGGTGGTCCGGGAGAACAGCGAGGGCGAGTACGCCGGTCTCGGTGGCCGCAACCTCGCGGGTCGCGGGCCCGGCAACGAGGTGGCGCTGCAGACCGCGCTGTTCACCGAGAAGGGCTGCGAGCGCATCATGCGCTTCGCCTTCGACCTCGCGCGCGGGCGCGACCGCAAGAAGGTCTC
>NZ_JAWLNX010000044.1:0-25430 GCF_035320975.1 Saccharopolyspora mangrovi
GAGATACAGGGCGAGATCACGAGGAACATCGAGGATGGCACGATAGGTGATCACGTGGGGGCCTTACCTGGTGAAGATCATCTTTGGTCGGAGTTCTTCTACCAGGAGCCCCCACGTCCCACTCCATCAGGCAGGCCCTCTGCCACCCCTACCGATCACCCCACGGCCACCCCTGCCAGGCACCTTACTGAGATCACCTCAATGGAAATCGGGTGTCTGATCTCGATTGAAATCGTGACGTCCATTCGACGGGGCGACTCGACGTGGGATCTTCCACCTGATCCGGTTCGGGGTGGTCGCCGCCGGTTCCGGTTGCCCGCTTCCCGCGGGGGCAGGACGCTTCGGGAGTGGGAGATTCGGAGAGTTTCGTGATCGTCGGCGCCGGCATGGCCGGCGCGAAGGGCGCCGAGGCGCTGCGCGACCAGGGGTTCGACGGGCGCATCACCCTCCTGGGCGACGAACCGCACCGCCCCTACGAACGGCCGCCGCTGTCCAAGGACTACCTGCTGGGCAACGCCGAGTTCGACGCCGCCTACGTGCACCCGGAGAACTGGTACGCCGACAACCAAGTCGACCTGCGCCTGAGCACCTCCGCCCGGCAGATCGACCGCTCGCTGCGCCAGGTCGAGCTCGCCGACGGCAGCCGGCTCGACTTCGACAAGCTGATGCTGGCCACCGGCGCGCACCCGCGGTCGATCCCGATCCCGGGCCACGACGCCGAGGGCGTCCTGCACCTGCGCCGGGTCGGCGATTCCGACCGGATCAAGCAGGCCCTGAACGACATCGAACACCTGGTGGTGGTCGGCGCCGGGTGGATCGGGCTGGAGGTCGCCTCGGCGGCCCGCCAGGCGGGCGTCGGGGTGACGGTGGTGGAGACCGCCGAGCTGCCGCTGCTGCGCGTGCTGGGTCGTGAGGCAGCGGAGGTCTTCGCCGCCCTGCACCGCGAGAAGGGCGTGTCGTTCCGCTTCACCACGGCCCTCGACGAGATCCTGGCCCCGTCCGGTCAGGTCACTGGAGTCCGCCTGACCGACGGTCTGGAGATCGAGGCCCAGGCGGTGCTGGTCGCGGTCGGCGTGGAACCGGACGTCGAGCTGGCGTCCGAGGCGAAGCTGCGGGTCTCCAACGGCGTCCTGGTCGACGCGACGCTGCGCACCGCTGACCCGAACATCGTCGCGGCGGGCGACGTCGCCAACGCGTTCCACCCGCTGCTGGGCAAGCAGATCCGCGTCGAGCACTGGGCCAACGCCCTCAACCAGCCCGCCATCGCCGCGTCCTCGATGCTCGGCCGCGACAGCACCTACTCCGAGCTGCCCTACTTCTTCACCGACCAGTACGACCTGGGCATGGAGTACCTGGGGCACGTGGAGCCCGGCGAGTACGACGAGGTGCTGTTCCGCGGCGACGTCGAGACCCGCGAGTTCATCGCGTTCTGGCTTTCCGGAGGCCGGGTGCTGGCGGGCATGAACGTCAACGTCTGGGACGTCACCGAGCAGATCAAGACGCTCATCACCTCGGGCACCACCGTCGACCGCCAAGCCCTCCGAGACCCCAGCGTCCCCCTCAACGAGCACGTCGCGCGGTAGGGGCGCTGAAAAATCGGTCTTCCAGGCGGTGGGGTTGGCCTAGGGTGGTGGGAAAGCCTGGGGAGGTCGATGTGCGACGGATGACCTACATGATCGCTTCGACTATCGATGGGCGCATCACCGGTCCGGACAACGGCAACCCGGACTTCTTCCTGCACGAGGGCGATCACGGGGAGTTCCTGCGCGAGGAGTTCCCGGAGCTGCTGCCGACGCACGTGCGGCCGGTGTTCGGGATCGACGGGGCTGCGAACAAGCACTTCGACACGGTTCTGCAGGGGCGCGGCAGCTGGGACATCGGGATGCGGGAGGGCGTCACCAACGCCTACCGGCACCTGCGCAGCATCGTGTTCTCCCGCAGCATCACCGAAAGCCCCGATCCCACCGTGGAATTCGTCAGCGGTGCCCCGTGCGAACGGGTCCGCGAGCTCAAGCGCGAGCCGGGCGCGGGGATCTGGCTGTGCGGCGGCGGGAGGCTCGCCGCGACCTTGCGCCCCGAGATCGACGACATCATCGTCAAGCTCCACCCCGTGGTCGCCGGTTCCGGAATTCCGCTGTTCGACGGCGAATTCTCCCCCGAGCAGTTCGATCTCGTCGAAGCGAAACCGTTCACCAGCGGCGTCCTCCATCTCCACTACCGCCGCCCCTGACCACAGCTCCCGCCCGCCTGAAACGGCATGAGCCGGAACGCAGGCCGGGCGGTCAGCCAGCGCGTCGGCCGGCCGAGCCTGGGACGCGGCCGGTCACGGCGACGATCTGGTCCACCAGCGGCGCGTCGTCGACGACGGAGACCGGGGCGCCCCACAGCTCGGGCAGCGGGGCGCTGGGGACGAACACCCGCACGTGCGCCAGGCAGGCCCGCAGGGTGCCGTCGGGCAGGTCGAACGGCCGCCCGGTGGCGCGGGCCAGGTCCCAGCCGTGGACGACGACCTCGGTGAGCGCGATGTTGCCCCACAGCTCGTTGCGCAGGTGAACACCGGCCACCGCGGTTTCGCCTGCCCACGCCCGCGGCGAGGACCACGCTTCGGCCAGTTCCAGGACGTGCGACCGCACGTCTCCGGGGCCGGGTGCGGCCGAGGCCAGCGTGGTGAAGCCCTGCACGGCCTCGTCGACGTGCTCGATGAGGCCGCGAACGGTGAACTCGGCGCAAGGCGTCGGCAGCTCGAGCTGGTCATCGGTCACCACCGACAGCAAGTCGGACATCTGGCGGCAGGCGGGCGTCAGGTCGATCACGGGAACCTCCTCCGAAGGGCTTCGACGAGGTAGACGCACTAGCCCGGCCGAACTCATCGGCGACCACGAGCTCTCCGTCAGGCGAAGCGCGCGAAGCCGACGGCCCGCTCCGTGATGGTGAACGGGATCCCACCCTCGGCCATCGGGCGGAGACGCGAACCGCCTCGTCCGGGCTGCCGTGGACGTCGAAGCGCTCGACCTCGCAGTGCTCCATGACGCCGCGGATGTGGGGGTCGGAAAGCCGCCAGTGCTCCCGGATCGCATCGGAGTCGCGGTAGAGCTGGTAGCTGTGGGCCAGCATCCGCTCCTCGTCGATGAACACGTCCACCATCAGCTGCGGACCGTGCTCCTCGACGAACTCCACGGCCCTGCGCACGGCGTCGACGAACTCGTCGAGGTGCCCATCGGTGATCCGCATGGTGTTCCGGAAGAGGATCGGTCCTTCATCGGGTTTCCACATGCGCCGAGTGTCGAACCTCGACTTAACTGGAGGTCAAGACCTCCGTGGTCGTGGTCGTCAACCGACCCGATTCGCCGCCGAACGACTGCGGATGACCTTGCGATCCGAAGTACGATCGGGCGATGCGCGGCTCCGTGACGGTCAACATGGGTGCACCCGCCGACGCGATATGGCGTCCGGCGAAGATCGACCCGGCCCTGGTTCAGGAGTGACGCTCGGCTGATGAGCCCAGCGCAGGCCCACCAACCGCGCGTCCTCAGAGGTCGTAGCTGACGGTGACCGGGGCGTGGTCGCTCCAGCGCTGGTCGTAGCTCGGAGCGCGCTCGACGACCGCCTTGGTCGCCCGCTCGGCGAGACCGGCGCTGGCGACCTGGTAGTCGATCCTCCAGCCGGAGTCGTTGTCGAAGGCCTTGCCTCGGTAGGACCACCACGAGTACGGGCCTGGGCCTTCGGGGTGCAGTGAGCGGACGACGTCGGTGTAGCCGGACTCGAAGACCTCGGTGAGCCAGGCCCGCTCCTCGGGGAGGAAACCGGCCGACTTCTGGTTGGCCTTCCAGTTCTTCAGGTCGACCTCGCGGTGGGCGATGTTCCAGTCGCCGCAGACCACGACCTCGCGTCCGGAGGTGGCGGCGCGCTCGCGGAGACCGGCGAGGTGCTCGCCGAACTCCTTCATGAAGCGCTCCTTCTCGTCCTGGCGCGGGGTGCCGACCTCACCGCTGGGCAGGTACAGGCTCGCGACCGTCACACCCGGAAGGTCGAATTCCAGGTAGCGCCCGCTGTCGTCGAACTCGGCCGAGCCGAAACCGATGCGGACGGCTTCCGGTTCGGTGCGGCTGTAGATCGCCACGCCCGCACGGCCTTTCGCCGAGCTCGGGGCCAGCGCCGTGTGCCAGCCCGCCGGCTCGCGCACCTCGGCGGTGAGCTGATCGGGTTCGGCGCGCGTCTCCTGCATGCAGATCACGTCCGCGCCGGTTGCCGAGAGCCACTCGACGAAACCTTTCTTAGCGGCCGCGCGCAAACCATTTACATTCACCGTTGACAAAGTCAGCACGTCCACGAGCCTATCGACCGCCTTTCCGCAGATGGACCGCCCCACAAGAGTGATTCCGGCCGCTGAAGGATGCGGATTGGCGGATTCAGACAGATTTCGACACCCCGTAATCCCCCGATTTCACAGCGTTGACCTGCGGAGTCGGTGCTGGGCCGGGGAAGCTACTAGACCTTCGGCGGTATTCCACTACTATCGCCTCCCGTAACGTTCGACCACTTCGACTCGACAGTGGGTCGTAGAGCGTCCGAAAAAACCCTGCAGGAGGTCTCGCGTGGCCCCGGACAGCGCCACGGGAAGCGGCCCAACGGCTCGCCGTCTCGTGTTGGGCAGCCAGCTGCGCAGATTGCGCGAGGCCAAGCAGATCTCCCGCGAGGACGCCGGTTACGCCATCCGCGGCTCCGGATCCAAGATCAGCCGGCTTGAGCTCGGCCGCGTCGGCTTCAAGGAGCGCGACGTCGCCGACCTGCTGAGCCTGTACGGGATCAGCGACGAGTCCGAGCGGGAGTCCTTTTTGGACCTGGTTCGCCGGTCCAACGAACCGGGCTGGTGGAACCGCTACAACGACCTGATCGCCCCGTGGTTCCAGGACTTCGTCGGACTGGAGGAGTCCGCTTCCCGGATCCAGACCTACGAGCTGCAGTTCGTCCCGGGTCTGCTGCAGACCGAGCGCTACGCGCGGGCCGTCGCCTCCCAGGGCCGGCCGGAGGCCGAGGACGAGGAGGTCGACCGCCGGGTGCGGCTGCGCATGCAGCGGCAGCGGATGTTCGCCCGGCCGAAGTCGCCGCGCGTGTGGGCCGTGATCGACGAGTCGGTGCTGCACCGCCCGATCGGCGGCAAGAGCGTGATGCGCGAGCAGATCGAGTCGCTGCTGGACTCCACGAAGCTGCCGACGATCACCTTGCAGGTCCTGCCGTTCGCGCTCGGCCGCTCCGCCGCCGAAGGCGCCTACACGATCCTGCGGTTCGCCGAGCCGGAGATCCCGGACATCGTCTACCTCGAGCACCTCTGCGGTGCGCTCTACCTGGACAAACCCGAGGAGATCGAGATCTACAGCAAGGTCAGCCACCGCCTCGCGGTGGACGCGCTGACCCCCGAGGGGACCCGCAAGATGCTGCAGGACCGCCTCCAGGAACTCTGAACCGAATCTGGGAATTTCCCAGTTCGTAGGCCGTTCGGCCGACCAGGAGCGGCTGTCCGCCATGCAACCGGCACCGAGTGCCGTCGTTGTGCGCACCGCCGTTCGTGTGATCGCGATCTCAGTGCTCTGCACGTGCATTTAACCGTGCATGTGCAACTGATACCTTCTGTGCACGATCAACTGCACGTGCAGATGGTCGGTGCAAGACGAGAGTCGGGGAAGGGTGGAGTTCGGATGACGAACATCCAGAACGGTATGCCCGCGAAGCAGCTTCCCAACGCTGACTGGCGCAAGAGCCGCCACAGCGGAGCGGTGGGCAACTGCGTGGAGCTGGCACCGTTGGTCGACGGTGGGGTTGCCGTCAGAAACTCGCGCTACCCCGAGGGCCCGGCACTGGTCTACAGCAGGGACGAGATCGCAGCGTTCCTCAACGGAGCAAAGGACGGCGAGTTCGACGATCTGATCGTCTGAACCGGCCGCCACATGGTCTGAGCCCCTACGACGAACAACGGTGGCGCCATGAACGACATAACCAACGGCCTGCAAGCCCTGGTCGCCCGCGACTTCCAGTTCACGCATCCCCGCGATGCCAGCGGGAGCCTGGTCGCCGTGGTCGGAATCCGCGTGCATCACGGTGTTTTCGACATCCTGCAGCTGTTCGGCGAGAACGACGCCGACGCGGCGCGCATCCCGGCCGACGAACCGGACGTCCTGTTCCCGAGCCGGGTGCTGTGGCGGACCAACGGTCCCGCGCTCGACGTGATCAACGAGCTGCTGCACCTGCCGGAACCGCTGGCGGAGACGGGCGCGGAGGCGACCGGATGCTGGGTCCCGACCCACGCCGGCCGATCCAAGTGGCTCGCCATCACGGCTTGATCCGGGTTCACGGCCGAGTCTGATTCGTGGTGGGCGCGCGTCCCACCCCGGGCCTGATTCTGCCGTCGCGAACCCCGTCCGATGCCCGGTGCGCAGCCGTCCCCCCAAGTCGTGCACCGGAACGGACGCCCCCGAAAGGTCGGGTTCCCGCGTACGAGTACCCCAGCGCGCGGGAACCCGATCTTTGGCTTCTGGTTGCGAAGAAGACGGCTGCTCCGCCGCGAAATCCGGTGGGGCAGCCGTCTTCCCGGCCGGTCAGATGTCGAGCTTGAAGGCCTGGCTGTCCATCGCGTTGTGATCGGGTCTCGTGGAATTGCTGGTGACCTGTTCTCGTTCGGTGAGCTGCAAGGTGCCGTTCTTGGACGGGGGCTGCTGGATCGACACCACCAGGCTCGGCGTTGACTTCGGACTGATCACGACGGTCCCGTCGTTGCGGCGGTTGAGCGTCCAGTCCTGAGCGGCGTCGGCCGGGTCGCAGGCCGCGGTGCGCAGTTCACCTCCCGCGCGCCCCTCAGCGGTCGCGCACTGGCGGTTGTCCCAGCTCTTGATGGCCATCGAGCCGTCGGCCTGCTTGGTCACGACCCACTGGTCGACCGAGCGCGGTTGCGGCGTCGAGTGGGGCTGCAGGGTGGTGATCGCCGCGTCCGGCCCGGTGACCGACCAGCGGGACCCGTCGGCCACGTTGGTGATCTTGGTGATGAGCACTGAGTCGGCGGAGGCGGGCAGCGCGGGGGCGACGGACAGAACCGCCAGCGCCCCGAGCGCACCCAGCGTCCAGCGAGCGTGTCTCATGATTGATCTCCTCCAGGATGAAGGTGTTTCGGGGAAGGCGAACCGGTCCGGTTCGCCCGAATCGATGCCTACCAGCGCCTGCGGCGATGTTCGCGGCCAGTAATCACAACGGGCGAAGCCCGGACGGTTCGACGCGTTCACCCACCCGGTTCCTGCGGTGAGTAGCCTGGCGGCTCGGTGTTTCCTAGGAGCTGCGGGGTTTTTCGTGAGCGAGTACCAGTACTACGAGTTCCTCGCGGTCGACCGGCCGTTGAGCGACGACGAGCAGGCCGAGGTCCAGGCGCTGTCCGAGCTGGCGGAGGTCGATGACACCTCGTTCGTCGCCGTCTACGAGCAGGGCGAGTTCCGCGGCGATCCGGACGTGCTGATCGAGTCCTACTACGACGCCCACCTGCACGTGACGAACTGGAGCACGCGGCGGCTGATGATCCGCGTCCCGAACACCGCGCTCAACGACGAGCTGGCCGAGGAGTTCGAGGTCGCCGAAAGGGTCGAGGTCTGGAGCTCCGAGGAGCACGTGGTGCTGGACTTCCTCAGCGAGGAGGAAGAGCCCGCCGATCCCCCGGCCGGGCACGAGGA
The DNA here is from genome assembly GCF_035320975.1 of Saccharopolyspora mangrovi. Taxonomy (NCBI): domain Bacteria; kingdom Bacillati; phylum Actinomycetota; class Actinomycetes; order Pseudonocardiales; family Pseudonocardiaceae; genus Saccharopolyspora; species Saccharopolyspora mangrovi. Next base: position 7,710 of record NZ_JAWLNX010000044.1, read on the forward strand.
CCTGCTGGAGCAGCTGGCCGTCCTCCGCGAGGAGATCATCGCCGGTGATCTGCGACCGCTGTACCTGGCGTGGCTGGCCGGCTACGGAGCTTGGGAGCGCGACGAGTTCGCCTTCGACACCAGCGCCGAGGACGAACCCGAACCCGTCGTGCCACCGGGCCTGGGACAGCTCACCGCCGCCCAGGCGAAGCTGGCGGAGTTCCTGCGCCTCGACGACGACCTGCTGGCGGTGGCCGCCGAGAACAGCACGCCGCTGCAGGAGGAGCTCGACGCGAAGGCGCTCGGCGCCTGGGTGACCGAGCTCCCGGCCGCTGACAAGGACCTGCTTTTGTTGCAGGTCGCGCAGGGTCAGGCCACCGAGGCCCGGATCGAGCTGCTGCGCCGCTTCAACGGCGAGACCGCGGTCGGCCGCCGCACCGTCGGCGAACTCCTCGACCAAGCCGCCCAGCGCCGGTCCTGACCCCAGGACACCGATCACGGCCGCTTTCCGGACCCGGATTACGGCGGTATTCCGGACCCGGATTACGGCGGTAATCCGGGTCCACCCCGACTACGGCCGTAATCAAGAGCCCGATTACGGCGGTAATCCGGGTCCATCCCGGATTACGGCGGTGTTCAGGAGCCCGATTACGGCGGTAGTCCGGGTTCGCCCCGGAGTACTGCCGTTTTCCGGGGCCTGATTACGGCGGTAATCCGGGTTCGTCTCCGGGCTGCGGGGGTTTTCGGGGTCTGATCGCGGCTTTGGTCGGTGTGACGTTCGCTGCGGCCGTCGGTCCGGGAACCGTTGGCTGTTGCCAGGTTGTTGCTACAGCAAGTGGGGAGTGATTAACCTCGGAGGTGTTGGTTCCGGTTGAGGGGGATGTGTGGACGAGGTGCGGCGGATCGGTGACTACGCGTTGCGGCGGGCTCGTCCGGACGACGTCGAGGGCGCTCGGACGCTGATGCTCGACACGTTCTACCGGGAGATGGGCTCCGGCTACGTCCCCGCGTGGCACGTCGACGTGATCGACCTGGAACGCACCTACCTGCGCACTCCCGGCCAGTCGTTGTTCGTCGCCGAGCACGATGGCGAGGTCGTGGCCACGGCCGGAGTGCGCTCGGGCGGCCCGAAGTGCCCGCCGAACCCGCTGTGGCTGGCCGAGCACTACGCGCGCGGAGCCACCGCGCAGCTGGTGCGCACCTACGTCCGCCCTGCCCACCGCAGGCACGGGCTGGCCCGCGCGCTGGTCGACCTGTGCTGCGAGTTCGCCGCCGAGTCCGGCTACGACACCGCCTACCTGCACACCAACCCGGAGATCGACGGCGCCGATCCCTTCTGGCGAAGCCTCGCCAAGGAGGTCCACGACGCGCGACCCGAAGGCGAAGCGATCGTCCACTTCGAGATCGCGCTGCCGCAGACGCGCGCGTGACCGCCGCCGACACCCGGCGCGGCCGCTGGTCGCTGCTGGCGCGGTTCGCCGTGCTGCCCGGACTCGCCCGGTTGCTGCTGCTGACCCAGCTGGCCTTCAACATCGGCTTCTACCTGGTGGTCCCGTTCCTGGCCACGCACCTGTCCGACGACCTGGCGATGGCCGGCTGGGCCGTCGGGATCGTGCTCGGCGTGCGGACGTTCAGCCAGCAGGGCATGTTCGCGCTCGGCGGCGCGCTGGCCGACCGCTTCGGCGTCCGGCCCACCGTGCTGGCGGGATGTTCGGTGCGCATCGCCGGTTTCCTGGTGCTGGCGGTGGCCGGAGACTTCGCGACGGTGCTGGCCGGGACGGTGCTGATCGGCTTCGCCGCCGCGCTGTTCTCCCCCGCGGTCGAATCGGCGCTGGCCGTGCAGGGCGCGGAGCTGGAGGAATGCGGGGTCATCACGCGCACCGAGCTGTTCGGGCTGTTCGCGGTGTGCGGGGAGGTCGGCGCGGTGACCGGGCCGCTGCTCGGGGCGGCGCTGCTCAGCGTCGACTTCGGACTGACCTGCTCGGTGGCGGCCGCGGTGTTCGTGGTCATCCTCATCGCGCACGCGCGGTGGTTGCCGAAGAGCTCCCGCGCCGAGCGCCGGCCGTTGCTGGCCGGGTGGGCCGACATCGCGCGCAACCGCACGTTCCTGGTCTTCGCCGCCGGGTACAGCGCCTACCTGCTCAGCTACAACCAGCTCTACCTGGCGCTCCCGGTGGAGCTGGGCCGGTCCGGGGCGGACTGGGCGCTGGGCTGGATGTTCGCGCTGGCTTCGGTCGTGGTCGTGTTCGGGCAGCTGCCGCTGGCGGCGTGGGCGCGCACCCGGCTGGGCGCGCATCGGGCGCTGCCGCTCGGGTTCGGGCTGCTCAGCCTCGCTTTCGCCACCGTGGCGGTGCTGTCGCCGTGGACGTTGCCCGGCGGGTTCTCGCTGGTCCCGGCCGGGTTGTTCGTGGTGCTGCTGACCTGCGGGCAGATGCTGGCAGTGCCGGTGGCCCAGGACCTGGTGCCGAGGCTGGCGGGTGGGCGCAATCTCGGTTCGTACTACGGGTTCCTGGCCTCGGCGGGCGGGCTCGCCGTGCTGGTCGGCAGCGGTGTGGCGGGCGGCCTGCTGGACCTGGCGGCACGTCCGGGGCCGTCGGCTCCGGTGCCGTGGGCGGTGCTGGCGCTGCTGCCGGCTGTGGGTGGTCTCACGCTGCTGGTACTCGCGAAGCGGTACAGGAATGAAAGTCGTTCTCATTAATCTGGGTGCTTCCACACCCGAGGAGGTTCGTACCCGCATGTCCTCGCCCCAGGGACTCGCCCGCGTCGCCGCGCTGTTGGCCGGTGCGCTCGTGCTCTCCGGCTGCTTCGCCGCCGCCCCCGGCGGTGGCGCGGACGACCGGCTCGGCGTGGCCATGTCGTTCCAGCCGGTCGCGAACTTCTCGACCTACAGCGACGACGCGCTGCTGCTCACCAAGCTCGGCGCCACCGAAACGCTCACCGTCCTCGACCACGACGGCAAGCCGCAGCCCGCGCTCGCGGAGAGCTGGCAGCAGTCCGATCCGCGCACGCTCCGGCTGAACCTGCGCGCGGGCGTCACCTTCCACGACGGCACCCCGCTGACCGCCGAGCACGCCGCCGCCTCGCTCAACCACGTCACCGCGGCGACCACCCCGCCGCGCGCGATCAAGGGTGTGCAGCTCACCGCGAAGGCGACCGGCGAGCGGACGCTGGACATCACCACCGCGCAACCGGATCCGATCCTGCCGCAGCGACTCACCGCGCCCCAGCTGGCGATCCTCGCCCCCTCGGCCTACGCGAACCCGGCCGCGCCGAACCCCGTCCGCGCGGGAACCGGCCCCTACGTGCTCGATTCCACGCAGGGCGCGGCCGGTGCCACGCTCAACGCCAACCCCGGTTACTGGAGTGGAGCGCCGAAGACGTCCGGTGTGGACGCTCGGTTCATCGCCGACGGCGCGAGCCGGGCCAACGCGCTGCGCGCGGGCGAGGTCGACGTGGTCGACACCGTGCCGGTCTCGCAGCTGCCCACCATCACCGGCAACGAGGTGCTCGACGTGCCGCTGCCCCGGCTCGTCGGCGCGCACCTCAACACCCGCTCCGCGGTGTTCGCCGACCCGGCGATGCGTGCCGCCGCCCGGCAGGCCATCGATCCGGCCCGCATCGCCGACGGCGTCTACGCAGGTCAGGCAGACCCCGCGCGGGGCCTGTTCGGGCCGGCGAGCCCGTGGGCCGCCGAAGCTCCGCAGCCGACGGCGGCTCCGGCGAAACCGCACGGGCGGATCCGCATCGCCACCTACGACGAGCGCCCGGAACTCCCCGAGATCGCCTCGGTGGTGGCCGAGGACCTGCGCCGTGCCGGCTTCGAGGTCGGCGACGTGGTCGTGCAGGAGTACTCCACGATGGAGTCCGACCTGCTCTCCGGCGCCTACGACGTGGTGATCGCGGCGCGCAACTACTCGGTCGACACCGGCGACCCGATCAGCTACCTGAGCAGCGACTGGACCTGCGACGGCGGCTACAACCTCTCGCGGCTGTGCGACCCGGCCATCGACGCCGCCGTCGAGGCCGCGCGACCCGCGCCCGTCGAGGAGCGGGAACGCGCCGCGGTGCGCATCGCCGGGCAGGTGCTCGGGGCCGACGCGATCGTGCCGATCGCGCACGAGCGCACCCGCATCGGCCTCGCGCCCGGCGTGCGCGGTGTGGCTCAGGACGGTTTCGACCGCAGGCTGATCACCGCCGAGACCACGCGCGGCGCATGAGGCAGCACCTGCGCTTCCCGCTGGCCGTCGCCGGTGCGGTGCTCGTGCCGGCGTTCGTGGTCGGCGCGCTGCCGTGGCTCAGCGGCGACGATCCGGCGCAGACCGTTCTGCGCGCCCGCTCGGCCGAGCAGGAGCTCGAGCCGGCGGTGCTCGCCGCGATCCGCCAGGACGCGGGGATCCCCGACGACCCGATCACCGGCGTGCTGAGCTGGCTGGCGGGTGCGCTGCGCGGGGACTTCGGGCGGTCGTGGGTGAGCGGCGTGCCGGTCTCGGAGACGATCTGCATGGCCGTCGGCATCTCGGTCACGCTGGCGCTGGTCGCGTCGCTGGTGGCGCTGGTGTGCGCCTTGCTGGTGCTCGGGCCGAGCCTGTGGCGGGGTGCGCGGGGTTCGGGTGGTGTCGGCCGGGGTGCGCTGGCGACCGGCGCCGTGCTCGCGGCGATTCCCGAATTCCTGCTGGCCACGGTGCTTCTGGTGGTGCTGGCGGTGCAGTGGCGCCTGGCCCCGACGTCGGGCTGGTCGGGTCCGGCGAACATGCCGCTGCCCGTGCTGGCGCTGGCGCTTCCGGCGGCCGGGGCACTGGGCCGGGTGCTGGCGAGCGCGATCGACGGGGCGCTGGCCGAACCGTGGGTCCGGGTGTGGCGGGCCATTGGCGTTCCCCGCCGCGTGGTGCTGCGCGCGCTGGTGCGCCGGGCGGTGGCGGTGACGTTGCCGCAGCTGGTGCTGCTGTTCGTGGGCCTGCTGGGTTCGGGCATCGTGGTCGAGACGGTCTTCGCGATCCCCGGTCTGGGTGCGACCGCGCTGCACGCGGTGCTCGCGCAGGACCTCCCGCTCGTGCAGGGCTGCGTGATCGCGCTGGCGCTGCTGGGGCTGGGGTTGGGCGGCCTGGGCGTGCTCGCCCACCGGTGGATGCTGGGTCCCGCGCTGCGCGGCGCCGGGATGCCTCCGTCCACATCGGACTCCGGTGGGAGCCCGCGCTGGGCGCTGGCGGCGGCCGGGGTGCTGGCGGTGGCCGTGCTGGCCGGGTTGCTGCGCGACCCGAGCGCGATCTCGCTGACGGATAGGCTGCAGGCGCCGACCGCCGCGCACCCCTTCGGCACCGACTCGCTGGGCCGCGACCTGCTCGCCCGGTTCGGCCACGGCGCGCTGCTCAGCATCGGCGGATCCCTGGTCATCGGCGCGATCTCGCTGGTCATCGGACTCCTGGTGGGCATGACCCGCACCCGCGCCGGGGTGGCCGACGTGCTCAACGCGGTGCCTCCGGTGCTGGCCGGGATCGTGGTCGCCGCCGTCGCAGGCCCCGGGATGATCAGCGCCGTCGTCGCGGTCAGCGCGGTGGCCTGGATCCCCTTGGCGGTGCACACCCGGACGCTCACCGCGGAGGTCCGCGCCTCGGGTTTCGTCCGCGCCGCCCAGGCCACCGGAGCGGGCCGCGTCCACATCGCACGTCACCACCTGCTGCCCTCGGTGCTGCCGCCGGTCCTGCGCCACGCCCTGATCCGCCTGCCGCACAACGCCCTGGCCCTGGCCGGTCTCGGCTACCTCGGGCTGGCCGCGCCGCACGACTCACCGGAGTGGGGCGCGATCCTCGCCCAGTCCGTCGACTACGCCGAAACAGCCCCCTGGACGCTGCTCTTCCCCACCGCAGGTCTCGCCCTCCTCGGCCTCACCGCGGCCCTCGCTCCCGGCCCCTGCGGCGAGACCGCTGGGTCCCGGTGAGCGCGGCGGTGATCACGCGAGCGGCGTGATGTCCGATCGCTTCACGTAGACCCAGCGGTGGTTGTAAGAGATCCGGACGTACTGCTCGGCGCCCTCGACGACGGTGTGGTTGTTCGGGTCCTCGATGCCGTCGTAGCCGACGTGGTAGTCGGTCGCGCGCACGTCATCACCCGCGACGTAGACCTGACCGGCCGGGATCACGTACGGCAGCGGCTCGATCTCGCGGGCGTCGATCCCCTCCGGGTACTCGCGCGGCGAAGGGCCCGCCATGCCGTAGGTCGGGATGCCGTCGCGTCGCGGTTCTACGAGGTCGGCGTCCTCGGCGGGTGCGGTGCTCTCGCCGCCCGGATCGCGCAGCCAGGCCCTCTTCCCGTCGAACCAGATGGCCAGCCAGTCGTCCCGGCGCTCGGCGACGGCGTACCGCCTGCCGGTGGCGGCCTTGGCCGACCAGTCCTCGATGCGGGTGGTGCCGGGCGCACCGTCGGGGTGCACCGCGGGGTTGCTCAGCAGCGGGGCGTCGTCGCGCGGTTCGGTGCGCAGGTGCAGGAAGTTCGCCGGTTGCGCGGGCAGGTCCTGGCACGCGCCGTCCGGGCATTCGCTGACCGGCGGCTGGTTGGTGGCGAAGCGCGGGGAGATCGTCACGGCCTCGCCCTCGCCCCGCTCGTCGTCGAGCGGGGCGCCGACGAGCTCCATGTAGTGCGCCCAGTCCCAGTACGGGCCCGGGTCGTAGTGCTCGGTCCCCGCGCTGGTCGGCTTGTCCGCGCTGACCTCGTCGTGGCCCACGATGTGCTCGCGGTCCAGCGGGATGTCGTACTCGTCGGCCAAGTACCGCACGAGCTTCGCCGACGAGCGGTACATCGCCTCGGTGTACCAGGTGCCGCCCTCGTCGGCCCAGCCCTCGTGCTCGATGCCGATGGAGCGCATGGATCCCGAGGCGCTGGCCCCGATGACGGCGGTGACGATCACCGCCCGCGACGCTCTGGAGCTGCCGTCGTACCTGACGCTGCCGGTCGGCGTCGAACCGTCGCGGCTACCGCTGGTGCTGCTGGTCCACGGCGGGCCGTGGGCGCGCGACGCGTGGGGTTTCAACCCGCTGGTGCAGCTGCTGGCCAACCGCGGGTACGCCGTGCTGCAGGTCAACTTCCGCGGTTCGACCGGGTTCGGCAAGGCCCACACGCAGGCCGCGATCGGCGAGTTCGCCGGAGCCATGCACGACGACCTCATCGACGGCGTGGACTGGGCCGTGCAGCGGGATTACGCCGATCCGGACCGGGTCGCGATCTTCGGCGGCTCCTACGGCGGCTACGCCGCGCTGGTCGGCGCGACCTTCACCCCCGACCGCTTCGCCGCCGTCGTCGACTGCGTCGGCATCTCCGACCTGGCGAACTTCCTGCGCACCAGCCCGATTTCGTCAAACCCGGACTGATCAACAACTGGTACCGCTACGTCGGCGACCCGACCGACCCGGAGCAGGAGGCCGACATGCTGGCCCGCTCCCCGATCACCCGGGTCGACCGCTCGGCGAAGGACTTCTTCCTCATCGGGATCTGGGCGAGCCTCGCCGGAGCGGTCGTCGTGCTCGTCTCGCTGCTCGCCGGGCGCCCGCTGACCGGGGTCATCTGGAACGCCCTGCACGGCGGCGGCAACCCGTGGCGCCAGAACCGCTCGGTGCTGCGCGCCCACTACCTCGCCTCGCTGGCGGTGCTCGCGGTGTTCGCCGCCCGCTTCGTGGTCAAGGAATGGCTCTACCTGGCCGACTCCACGGGCTGGCTGGCCGTCGCCAAGATCGTCATGGGCACGCCCCTCACCGCTCTGGCGGCGCTGGTCGTCCTGTGGTCCTTCCGCCACACCACCAAACACCTCACCCACCAGGCTGACCAGGACTCGTCGACGTAAGACACGACGTCTTACTTCGAAATGCCGCGCTGAGACCGGAATCCGGTCAGGTCGTGGATTCGCGGGCGGCTCGGCGGGCGATGGCGATCTTGCGGGTCGGCTGGACGGTGTCGAGCTCGGCGTTGACCGCGCCGCCGAGCAGCACCGCGAAGGCCGTCACGTACATCCACAGCAGCACGCCCATCGGCGCGGCCAGCGCGCCGTAGACCGGCGAGTTCTCCAGGCTCACGTCCAGGTAGACGCGCAGCCCGAAGCTGCCCGCCAGCCACACCACCAGGGCCACCGCCGCGCCCGGCACGTGCTCGTGCCAAGGCGCGCGGATCGGCACCGAGACCATGTACAGCGTGCCCAGCGAGGCGATCGAGCCGAGCACGATCAACGGCCAGTACAGCCCGTACACCAGTGCCGCGGCCTGCGGGACCCAGCCGGCGATCACCGACGGGCCGACCGCCAGCAGCGGCAGCAGGATCAGCGCCACCAGCAGTCCCACCACGTACACCAGCACCGACATCAAGCGCTGCCGCACCACACCGCGCTGCCCGCCCAGCCCGTAGACCACCGAGATCGTGTCGATGTAGACGTTCAGCGCGGTCGAACCCGACCACAGCGCGAGCAGGAAACCGATCGAGATGAGCCCGACGCGCCCCGAACCGAGCACTTCGAACAGCACGGGCCGCAGCAGTTGATCGATGGCCTGCGGCGAGAGCACGGTCCCGGCCCCCTGCACCAGGGCTTCCTCCACCGCGGGCACGGTGTCCTCGCGGCCCAGCCAACCGGCCACGTAACCGAGCGCAGCGACGACGCTGAGCAGGACCGGAGGCAGCGAGGTGAGCGTGAAGAACGCCGCCTCCCCGGCCAAGCCCGTCAACCGGTAGCGACCGCTGGTCTCAGCGGTGCGGACGGTCAGCCGGACCAGGCCCCGGAGCCGCCGGTTGCGCGGGTGCCGGAGCCGAGCCAAGAACGTCTGCGGCACGACCCCTCCTCCCAGCGCTCTGCCGATCGCGAACCGCACGCACCGCGGTCCAGAGCCGTGATTTTCGACGACGCCGCACCGAACGGCCTCGCCGACACGCGGTTCGTGATCGAACGGCGACGGGGGCCGGCGTCAGATGACCCCGAGGTCGAGCATCGTGTCGGCCACCTTGACGAAACCGGCGATGTTCGCGCCGAGGACGTAGTTGCCGGGAGCCCCGTAGGCCTCGGCCGTCTCCTGGCAGGCGCTGTGGATGTCGGCCATGATCTCGGACAGCCGGTCATCGGTGTAGTCGAAGTGCCAGGAATCCCGGGACGCGTTCTGCTGCATCTCGAGACCGGAGGTGGCCACACCACCGGCGTTGGCCGCCTTCCCCGGCCCGAAGAGGGTCCCGGCGTCCTGGAAGATCTTCACCGCTCCCGGGGTCGTCGGCATGTTCGCCCCCTCGCCGACCGCGACCACGCCGTTGCGCACCAGCGCGAGGGCGGCTTCGTCGTCGAGCTCGTTCTGGGTGGCGCAGGGCAGCGCGATCGCGCAGGGCACGTCCCAGACCGAACCGGCTTCGACGAACCTGGCGCGGTCGTGGCCCTCGGCGTAGGCCTTGATGCGTCCGGCGCGGACTTCCTTGAGCTCGCGGACCGCTTCGACGTCGATGCCGGCCTCGTCCACGACGTAGCCCTCGGAATCCGACATGGCCACCACCGTGCCGCCGAGCTCGACGGCCTTGCGGGCCGCGTAGATCGCGACGTTGCCCGACCCGGACACCACGACTCGCCGACCGTCGATCCGCTCCCCGGCAGCGCGCAGCATCTGCTCGACGAAGTACACCGTGCCGTACCCGGTCGCCTCCGTGCGCACCTGCGAACCGCCCCAGTTGAGCCCCTTGCCGGTGAGCACGCCCGACTCGTAGCGGTTGGTGATGCGCTTGTACTGACCGAACAGGTAGCCGATCTCGCGCCGTCCGACGCCGATGTCCCCGGCCGGCACGTCGGTGTACTCGCCGAGGTGGCGGTGCAGCTCGGTCATAAACGACTGGCAGAAGCGCATGACCTCGGCGTCGGACTTGCCCTTCGGGTCGAAGTCCGAACCGCCCTTGCCGCCGCCGAGCGGCAGGCCGGTGAGCGCGTTCTTGAAGATCTGCTCGAAGCCGAGGAACTTGACCACGCCGATGTTCACCGACGGGTGGAACCGGAGGCCGCCCTTGTACGGCCCGAGCGCGGAGTTGAACTCGACGCGGAAGCCCCGGTTCACCCGCACCGCACCGGAATCGTCGGTCCACGGCACCCGGAAGATGATCTGCCGCTCGGGCTCGCACAACCGCTCGAGCACACCTGACCGCAGGTACTCGGGGTGCCGGGCGAGCGCGGGTTCCAACGACTCCAGGACCTCGTAGACGGCCTGGCCGAACTCGAGCTGATGCCCGTCGCGGACCTGGATGGCCCGGTAGGCGTCGGCTGTCAGCTGCAGGTCATCCGGGTTGCGGCTCATCACGGGTGCAATCTCCTCGCCGTCGGAAACGCAGAAGGGCTCATCCTGCTTTTAACAGAACGGTGACGTGAATGAAATAATGGCGGCGGACGTCACACCGCACGAAGAGCAGCCGGATCCACTGTGGATGGACAGGAGAAGGGGTCCGGAAACGACGAAAACCCCTGCCAGTGAACTGACAGGGGCTCGATCTGGTGCGCGATACTGGGATTGAACCAGTGACCTCTACCGTGTCAAGGTAGCGCTCTCCCACTGAGCTAATCGCGCTCGGCGGTGGTCGCCGCCAGCGGTGAAGAGTTTAGCCGAACGGATTTCGCCCTTTCGCACCCACCCCTGGCCCGGTCACGGGACGCAGGCGCTGCCCGGCAGCGGGGTGAGGAACTCGGTGGCGGTCCAGCGGCCGGTGCGGATCTCGCGGAAGCCGGCGACGACGTTCGCCGTCGCCTCGACCTGCTCGCCCGCGTTGAGCCGGTCGACGCGGGCGGCGCCCTGGTGGGGATCCGAGCGGACGTTGAGGACGTCCGCGGAGACCCGGAAGGCGCAGTCGGCTGGTTTCGCGGCACCGCTGTCGGCCCGGTCGGCGCCCAACGCGTACACGATCGCGATCAGGCCCGCTCCGGCCAGCAGAACCGGACGGGGAACTAGGAACACGGCGAACCTCCTAGTCAGGCACGTCGTTCCCAGCTATAACCGTCCCCGCGGCGAACATGAAAGCCGGGCCACACCGCAGCACCACCGATTCAACACCCCGAGCGACGCCCACCCGAGCCCCCAACGCAGCGAGTAGTCGGCGATCTCGGGACTCCGAGCCGGCGCTCCGCGGTGGTGGGCAGTTTCGCCAGAACTGTCGGGGCTTGACGGACGTTGATCTTGGGCAATTTGGATCGAACCCGCCCTGGACAGGACCCCTGGAACGCAAAAACGCCGCTCCACCGGGGTGGTAGCGGCGCTTCGCGTCAGGCGAAGATCAGCGGTCGGCCATCTTCTTCTGCAGGTTCTCGTCCAGGGCGGCGAGGAACTCCTCGGTGGTCTGGTACGGCTGGTCGTTGCCGACCAGCAGGGCCAGGTCCTTGGTCATCTTGCCGCTCTCGACGGTCTCGACGATGACCTGCTCCAGCGCGTTGGCGAAGCCGATGACCTCCGGGGTCGAGTCCATCTTGCCCCGGGCCTGCAGGCCGCGGGTCCAGGCGTAGATCGACGCGATCGGGTTGGTCGAGGTGGGCTTGCCCTGCTGGTGCTGGCGGTAGTGGCGGGTCACCGTGCCGTGCGCGGCCTCGGCCTCCACCTTGCCGTCGGCGGTCATCAGCACCGAGGTCATCAGCCCCAGCGAGCCGAAGCCCTGCGCGACCGTGTCCGACTGCACGTCGCCGTCGTAGTTCTTGCAGGCCCAGACGTAGCCGCCCTCCCACTTCAGGGCGGTGGCGACCATGTCGTCGATCAGCCGGTGCTCGTAGGTGATGCCCTTGGCGTCGAACTGGGCCTTGTACTCGTTCTCGAAGATCTCCTCGAACACGTCCTTGAACATGCCGTCGTAGGCCTTCAGGATCGTGTTCTTGGTCGACATGTAGACGGGGTAACCGCGCTCCAGGCCGTACCGGAAGGACGCGTGCGCGAACTCCTCGATCGACTTGCGGTAGTTGTACATGGCCATCGCCACGCCACCGTCTTCACCGAACTTGGCCACCTCCATCTCGATCGGCTCGGAGCCGTCCTCGGGGGTGTAGGTGATGGTGACGGTGCCCGGGCCCGGGACCTTGAAGTCGCTGGCCTTGTACTGGTCGCCGTGGGCGTGACGGCCGATGACGATCGGCTTGGTCCACGTCGGCACGTACCGCGGGATGTTGGAGATGACGATCGGCTCGCGGAAGATGACGCCACCGAGGATGTTGCGGACGGTCCCGTTCGGGCTCCGCCACATCTTCTTCAGGCCGAACTCCTCCACGCGCGCCTCATCGGGCGTGATGGTGGCGCACTTCACACCTACGCCGTGCTTGGCGATGGCGTTCGCGGCGTCGACGGTCACCTGGTCGTCGGTGGCATCCCGGTGCTCGATGCCGAGGTCGTAGTAGTCGAGGTTGATGTCCAGGTAGGGGTGGATCAGCTTGTCCTTGATGAAGGACCAGATGATCCGGGTCATCTCGTCGCCGTCCAGTTCGGCGACCGTGCCCTGGACCTTGATCTTGCTCATGTGGCGGGGTGCTCCTCTCGCGAGAATGCAAGCGGTACAAACGTACTGCTAGCAGTTTCGATTGTGCCTTGCCCCGGTCGCCCGCCACCAGGGTCACGGCACATCCGAAGCCAGATTCACAACAGCCACTCCCCGGGCAATGCCGAGCCGGAGCACGATCTTCTTCTACTCTCGAACGCACAGACGAGTGATCTTGTCGAGCAGCTGTTCGGCGCGGCAGGCGATGCGGGAGAGACATGGCGACAGGACCGACGCACGCGATGAGCGGGCTGGCCGCGTGGGCAGCGGTGACCGCCCTGGCCGACACGCACGCGATAGGCCAATTATCCCCCAAGACATGGGTGGTGGGGGCCACTCTTTCCGCAGGAGCTGCGCTGCTGCCCGACATCGATCACCCGTCGTCGACCGTCGCAGCCACCTTCGGCGCCATCTCCAAGGGCTTCTCCGCAGGCATCAGCGGGTTCAGCGGCTTCCTGTACCGGCTGACCCGCACCAAGAAGGACAGCGACCGCGAGGGCACCCACCGCGGCTTCACCCACACCGTCGTCTTCGCCGTCCTCGCCGGGCTGATCACCACCGCGATCGTGCAGACCAGCGAGGGCGGCGCGCTCGGCGTGCTGATGTTCTTCTTCGCCGGTCTCGCCGTGCGCGGGCTGATGCACACCTGGAGCTCGCGGCAGGACGCGCTGCTGATCGCGGTCACGTCGCTGCTGCTCACGGTCGCGTGCTGGGCGTGGGCCGGCGACCAGCCCACCGACGCCGCCGCCTTCGGGCTCGCCGTGATGATCGGCTGCATCGCCCACTTCATCGGTGACGCGATCACCGAGCAGGGCTGCCCGATGCTGTGGCCGGTGCCGCTGGGCGGCAAGACCTGGTTCCCGGTCGCGCCGCCGAAAGCCCTGCGCATGCGCACCGGCGGCGCCGTGGAGCTGGCCATCGTCGGACCCGGACTGACGATCTTGTCGCTGGCGCTGACCTGCGTGGTGCTCTACCGCATCGGCGCGGCCCCGTGGCTGGCCGGATTGGACCTGCCACCGGGCGTGATGGCCTGGATCGAGGCGCGCCCCTAAGCCACTCGGAGCAGGGTTTAGACCATTAGCACGTAAAACAAGACAAACTGCACAATCCCTCTGGTCAGGCCGATAAGGTGCACCTGTGGCGCCACGGAGGCGCTGCTCCTTGTCCCCGGAGGGAAGATGCGAGCTCGAATGCGGATCGTGGTGGCGGTTCTGTCACTGCCGCTGCTGGCCGGCCTCGCCGCGTGCGGCGAGATCCAGGAGGCCCAGCAGGGATTGCAGGACGCCAACCAGCAGATCCAGGGCGCCCAGCAGACCCTGGACTCCGCACAGGCGTGCCTGCAGGCGATCAACGCGGCCAACTTCGTGCCGAACTTCGCCGACCCGCAGAAGGCCCAGGCCGACGCGCAGGCCAAGGTCACCGAGTTGCAGAAACTCGCCAACGAGACCGGGGACGAAACGCTGAAGCAGAACCTGCTCGACGTGCAGGACTCGGTCCAGCAGGTGGCCGACGGCAAGGTCGACATCGAGGCCAGCGCCGAGTGGACCTCCGCCCAGCTGGACAAGTACCAGGCCGTCACCACGACCTGCTCCCGCTTGGGCGGCTGACGACCATGCGGAGTGCGTCGGGCGTCACTTAGCCTGGTGAGGCGGAGGTGATGTGCGATGAGAGCAGTCGTGGGCGACCAGCTGCACGTGCACAGCAGGCACGTCGACGAAGCCGAGAAGTACGGCGAGATCCTGGAGGTCCTCGGACCCGACGGAGAACCGCCGTACAAGGTCCGCTACTCCGATGGCCACGAAGGACTCGTGTTCCCGGGATCGGACTGCGTGATCGAAGCACCCTCGCAACGCCGAGGGGACTAGAGCGGCCGGTCGCGTCGCGCGGCCGGCCTCCTCACACCCAGGGCTCGGCGAGGACCGACTCCACCTCGGCCCGGAACAGCGGTTCCGGGCCGACCCCCATCCCGGCGAACTGGCCGATCACTTCGAGGCTGATCACGCCGTGCAGGCGTGACCAGGCCCGGACGGCCTTGCGCAACGCGGCCACCGGCGGCCGCGGCCCGCCGCGCCGTTCGCGCCAGCTCACCAGCTGCCGGTCCAGCGCGCCGCTGGGCGCCCCCTCGGGCGCGAGTTCGGCGAGCGCGTCCAGGATCGGCCGGAACGCGCGGTCGGCGAGCTCGAAGGTCTCCTCCGGAGCGGCGTAGCCCGGGACGGGCGTGCCGAACAGCAGCAGGAAGCACTGCGGGCCGGCCAGCGCCCACGCCCGGAAACCCGCCGCGACCTCGCGGAACCTGTTCTCCGGTGACCTGCGGCGGTGCTCGTGCGCGATGCGCTCCAGCGTCTCCGCGAGATCGCGGTAGCCGTCGGCGACGAGCTCGGTCAGCAGCGCGTCCCGGTTGGCGAAGTAGCGGTACAGCGCAGGCCCGGTGACGCCCATCTCCTTGGCGATCGCGTTCACCGAGATCCCCGACGGCCCCGACACGGCGAGTTGCTCCATCGCGACCCGCTTCGCCTCGTTGCGCGTCTGCTCCCGGAACCGCTCGCGAGGACTGCGCGGCGCTGCTGACATGTTCCGCCTCCCTTGACGATCCAGGGTAACAGCCTCATATTTGCGTTATAACCTCTGACGTCTGCTACTGGTTATCACGGGAATCGCCATGTCAGGATCCGAGGTCGTGCTCACCGGGCTCGGCGAAGTCACCGTCCGGCGAGCCCAGCCACCCGAAGCACCACCGCGCGGCGTCGTCGTCCGGACCGAGGCAGCGGGGGTCGCGTTCGCGGAGGTGCAGATGCGGCGCGGGCGCTACCCGGCACAACCGGCGTTCCCGTTCGTGCCCGGCTACGACCTGGTCGGCGAGATCGTGGCCGCGGGGCCGGGCAGCACCTGGAAGACCGGGCAGCGGGTGGCGGCGATGCCGCGCACCGGCGCCTGGGCGGAGCACGTGGCCCTCCACGACCGCGACCTCGTCGAGGTCCCGGACTCCGTCGACGCGGCCGAAGCGGTCTCGCTGGTGCTCAACGGCGTCACCGCGCGGCAACTGCTGCGGGCCGCGAACGTCCGAACAGGACACTCGATCCTGGTGCACGGCATCGGCGGCGGAGTCGGCGCGCTGCTGGCGCAACTGGCGGTGGCCGACGGCATCCGGGTGATCGGAACGGCGTCCGGGCACCGGCACGCCGATCTGGCCGACATCGGGGCGGAGCTGATCGACCACCGCGCGCAGGACGTGGCCGCCGAGGTGACCGAACTCGCGCCCGGCGGGGTCGACGCGGTCTTCGACCCGCTGGGGCCGTCGAGCCTGCCGACGTCCTGGCGACTGCTCGCGCCCGGCGGAACGCTGGTCAGCTACGGCAGCTCCACGACGCTCCACGAATCCGGCCCGTGGTGGCGCCCCTACCTGGGCATCGCTCGGCAGCTGGCGAACTGGGAGGTCCGCAGGCTCCTGGGCCGGACCGGGGGACGCCGCACGCGGCTGTACTACGTGCGGGCCGACCAGCGCTCGCGAGCCGACCTGAGCGCACTGCTGCGCATGGTCGCCAGTGGACGGTTGCGCCCGCTCATCGCCGCGCGAATGCCGCTGGAAGAGGCCGAACGGGCGCTGGACCTGCACCTCTCCGGGAAGAAGACCGGGCGCATCGTGCTGATTCCCGGCTCCGGGCAGGCAGCGGGGCCGAAATGTTAGCTGGTTTGCACCATCCCGGGCTCCCGCAGAGGGCACCGCGTCCTTAAGGTGGTTCCATCGGGGAATCGCTAGGAGGCGGTGAAGTGTTGCAAGACGACCGGGACGCGGGGGCACCGGCCGATCTTTCTGCTGTTTTCGGCATCGGTTCAGGACTTTCGACGGAGCTGCCACCTGGCGAGATCCTCACCGAGCAGATGTCGATGGCCGTGTACCCGACCCCGCTGTGCTGGATCAGCCTCGACACCCCCGGCCCGCAGCTGGCCGCCGCGCTGCGCGCCGAGCACCGGCGCAGCGGGCTGTGGCCGCTGCTGCTGTGCGACAGCGACGAGACCTTCGGCGAGCGCTGCACGGTCGGCGTGGTCTCGCCGGAACCCCTGGAGCACATCGACCGCTGGCGCGTCTACGACGTGATGGCGCGGATCTGGGACGGGCTGGTGCAGGCCGACGACGAGCTGGGCCCGGCCTACGACCTCGACGTCCTGGCGCCCTTCGACTACACCTGCCCGGGCCCGGCCAAGGCCGGGAACCTGCTGGCCGATCCGGACGTGCTGGCCAACCAGCAGCTCCCCAAGCTCGTCGACGAGGACACCCGGCTGGCGCTGGTGCCGGTCAAGCGCGGGGCCGACGTGCTGACCGTGCTCGGCTGGTCCGGTGCGGCCAACCACGTTTCGCGCACCGCCGGGCTGTCGGCGATGGTGCGCAGCTGGGAGGAGCGCTTCGGCGCCCGCATCCTGCGGCTCGGCCCGGACCGGCTGGACATGAGCGTCGCCGCCCCACCGCAGACGGCCGAGCACGCGGCCGCCGTCGCCGCCGAGCACTGGACCTTCTGCCCCGACCGAATCCTGCAGGAAACCGGCTCGATCTCGGCCTACGCCGCCGAGATCCGCGGCCGCCGCACCTGGTCCTTCTGGTGGGACTGACCGATTTCAATGGAAGTCAGGGACCTGTTTTCCATTGAGGTGTTCTCAGTAGGGGTTAGGTCAGGCGGCCGTGTTCGTGGTGGGTGAGTACGAGTGCTGCTTGGACGATGCGGCCGATTTTGCGGGGGCTGGTGGTGAAGTGGCGTAGGGCTTGCCAGCGTCCGGTCAGGAGGGCGAAGGCGCGTTCGCCGGGAGCGCGCAGGCTGCGCAGGAGCTGGTTGTAGGTGTGGTTGTCGGTGGTGAGTGGGCTGCCGGGGTGTTTCTTGGAGCGTTTGACCGGGGTGTGGATTCCGGCGCCGGCGCCCTGGTAGCCGGCGTCGGCCAGGGTGGGCAGGTCGAGCTGGGAGGCGGCCCAATGCAGGGTGCCGAGGAGGTGTGTGTCGGCGGCGGTGATGTCGTGGACCGAGCCTGGTTCGACGTCGCTGACCCAGATCGGGAACCCGTCTGGAAGGGCGAGAGCTTGAATGTTGCCGCCCTGTTCGCGGGTTTTCCCGGAGTACCACCGGTCAATCACGGTGTTTTTGGCGCTGATGGTCTTCTCGTTGACCCGGTCGCAGGAGAAGATCTTGCCGTCGCAGATCACCGAGGCCCAGCCGTCGTCTTTGGCCTGCCGGAGAGCTTCGTGCAGGTCAGGGTGCT
>NZ_JAWLNX010000045.1:0-20346 GCF_035320975.1 Saccharopolyspora mangrovi
CCTGACCGGACGCTGGCAAGCACTACGCCACTTCACCACCAGCCCCCGCAAAATCGGCCGCATCGTCCAAGCAGCACTCGTACTCACCCACCACGAACACGGCCGCCTGACCTAACCCCTACTGAGAACACCTCAATGGAATTCGGGGTTCCGATTTCAATGGAAATCAGAACCCCGAATTCAGCGGAAGTCGTGCTCGGGTCAGAGTTGTCCCTTGGTCTGGTGTCCGCACGGCAGTGCTGACATCGTCACCACCTCCGGGGGCGACTGGAGCAGTTCGGCCGCCTCGGCGTTGAGGCGGGCGACGGCGTCGGCGCGCTGGTGGGCGGCCAGGAGTTCGCGGGATTCCCACTTCTCGATGAGCACCAGGGTGTCCCCACCCGCCTCGTGGAGGGCGTAGAGCAGGCAACCGGCCTCCTCGTGCACGTCCGGGATCACCGACTCCAGGACCGCTCCCAGCGCTGCACGCTGTCCCGGAACGGGGTGGAAAACCGCGGTGACGACGACTTCTTGCGACATTGCGCTCCTCTCGGTGGCGCCTACCCCGTCCGGGGTGCGGCGGTGCTCGAACGTTCCAGGAACTCCGCCGCCACGCGCACCCGGCGCGGGCTCGGCGGCAGCTTCTGCCGCATCCGCGCGTGCACCAGGTCCACCGAGTGCAGCGCGAGCATGTCGATGGGTTGGCGGACCGCGGTCAGCGGCGGCCGGATCAGCTCGGTCCACGGGTTGTCGTCGAAGACCACCAGCGACAGGTCGTCCGGGATGGACACCCGACTCTGGGCGAGCATCCGCAGCACGACCCGGACCTGAGCGGTGTTGGCCACGACCACCGCCGTCGGCGGTTCGTCCAACGCCAGCATCTGGGCCATCACGTCGGCACCGCTCTCGCCTCGGAACGGAACCGGGCGCACCAAGCGCTCATCCCGGGCGACGCCGCGTTCGGCCAGCGCCCGTTCGTAACCGCGGACGCGCTCGCTCCCGGTGGTCGTGTCCAGCGGACCCGGGACGAACCCGATGCGCCGATGACCGCGGTCGAGCAGGTGCCCGGTCGCGGTGGCCGCCGATTCGACGTTCTCGATGCTGACGACGTCGACCTGGTCCAGCCCTTCGATGGCCCGGTCGACGAAGACCACGGGCATCTCCAGGTTCGCGAGCTTGTCCCAGTGCTCGACGTTGTGGCCGGTGGGCGTGCCGATCACGCCACCGACCGAGCGGTCCAGCAGCGTGCGCAGGGCCTGCTCCTCCAGGTGCGGGTCCTCCTGGGTGGTCATCAGCACGACTTGCAGCTCGCGGGAACGCGCTTCGGCGACGACGCGGTCGGCCAGGCGGGCGAAGAACGGGTTCGCCAGATCGGCGAGCAGCAGACCGACGGTGTCGGGTCGGTCCTGGCTCAGCTGGCGGGCAGCGGCCTTCGGCCGGTAGCCGAGTTCCTCGATCGCCTCCAGAACCTGGGCGCGCTTGGCCGGCGCCACCGGGCCGGTGTCGTTGAGGACGCGCGAAACCACGGACACCGACACGCCCGCGCGTGCCGCGACGTCTCGAATGGTCGCCGCCTTCTTCATCGCGTCTCCTCTCCGAACTGCGTCGGACCCTAATCGACGGCCGGGTGCAGCGATCCGGGCGTTGACGCCCGTGAAACCGCAGTGGTACAAAACTGGAACCGTTACCACATGCTATCAGCTGGGAGTTTCCGGTGAACTTGCACGATTTGCTGCTGGCCCGCGAGAACGACGGCAACCCGATCCGCGTCGGCGTCATCGGCGCAGGCCGGTACGGCACGATGTTCCTCGCCCAGGTCCGGAACACCCCCGGCATCCGGGTCTCGGCCATCGCGGACATCAACCTGGACCGGGCCCGGCAGGCCTTGAAGCTGGTCGACTGGCCGCAGGACGCGGCCACCGACGACGTGGACGAGGCGGTCTCGTCCGGCCGCACGGCCGTGGTCGCCGACGCCGCCGCGCTCTTCCGCGACGACATCGACGTGATCGTGGAAGCCACCGGCAATCCGATCGCAGGTGCGTCACACGCCTTGCGCGCCTTCGACTCCCGGCAGCACGTGATCATGGTGACGGTCGAGTGCGACGCCCTGGCCGGTCCGGCTCTGGCCAAGCGGGCGGCCGAACGCGGGCTGGTGTACTCGATGGCCTACGGCGACCAGCCAGCGCTGATCATGGAGCTGGTGGACTGGGCGCGCACCTCGGGCTTCGACGTGGTGTGCGCGGGCAAGGGCGCCAAGTACCTCCCCCACTACCACGAGATGAACCCCGACAACGTCTGGGAGCACTGGGAGTTCTCCCGGGAGCTCACGGATTCCGGGCAGCTCAACCCCTACATGCACACCGCCTTCCGGGACGGCACGAAGGCGGCCATCGAGATGGCGGCCGTCGCCAACGCGGCCGGGCTGACTCCCTCCGACGACGGGCTGACGTTCACGCCCGGCGACCTCGAGGAGATCGCCACCGTCTGCCGCCCGAAGGACGTCGGCGGCGTGCTGGCGCACGAGGGTTCGGTGGACGTGATGTCGAGCGTGACCCGCGACGGCGAGTGGATCCCGCACAACACCCAGGAAGGCGTGTTCGTCGTGGTCAAGGCCACCAACGACTACGTCTCCGGTTGCTTCGCCGAGTACCCGTGGCACCCGGACCCGTCCCAGCGCTACGCCGCGCTCTACCGCCCCTACCACTACGTCGGTCTCGAACTGGGGATCTCCATCGCCAACGCCGTGCTGCGCGGCGTGCCGACCGGTGCGCCCAAGGGGTTCTTCGGTGACGTGGTCGCCACCGCGAAGAAGGACCTGCGCGCCGGTGAGGAGCTCGACGGCGAGGGCGGCTACTCGGTGTGGGGCAAGCTCATCTCGGCGCGCGCATCGGTGGAACGCGGCGCGCTGCCGATCGCGCTGGCGCACCACGTGCGACTGCGCCGCGACATCCCGAAGGGCACCACCCCGACCCTGGAGGACGTCGAACTCGACGAGCGTTTCGATCAAGTGCTGGAACTGCGCCGCGAAACCGTGGAGCTGCTCGGCCGATGATTCCCTCCGGTGGGGTGTCGCTGCTCGGGCTCGGTCCGATGGGCGAACCGATGGCCGTCAACTTGATCCGCGAACTGGGCTCGCTGACCGTGTGGAACCGGACGCCCGAACGCGCTGAGCGGGTCGTCTCGCTCGGTGCCCGGCGAGCCACCTCGCCCGCCGAGGCCGCCGCCGGTGTCGTGCTCACCGTGCTGCCGGATCTGCCGCAGGTCGAGGCGCTGCTGCCGGGTCCGGACGGGCTGCTGGCCGGGTGGCGCAGCAACGGCGTCGAACGCCCGGTGCTGGTCGTGCACGGCACCGTGTCCCCGGTGGCGTTGCGGGAGTTCGCCGCCCGACTCGCCGCCGAACGCGGCGTTCGGGTCGTGGACGCACCGATGAGCGGCGGCGTTCCCGGAGCCGAACGCGGCGAGCTCAGCCTGATGGTCGGCGGCGATCAGCCCACCGTCGACTCGCTGCGGCCGGTTTTCGACGCCGTGGCGCGGACGACGGTGCGGATGGGCGAGGCGGGATCCGGGCAGCTCGCCAAGGCGTGCAACCAGATCGTGGTCGCGGGGACGATCGCCGCGCTCTGCGAGGCGCTCACCCTGGCGGAGCTGCACGGCTTGTCCCGGGCCGACCTGGTGACCGCGCTGGGCGACGGCCTGGCCGGATCGGAGGTGCTGCGGCAGAAGGCCGAGCGGTGGCTGACCGCGGACTACAGCGGCGGTGGCAGCGCCCGCAACCAGCTCAAGGACCTCGTCTTCGCCCGCGACGCGGCCGACGACGCCGGAGCGCCCTCCGACGTCGTCGACCTGGTCCTCTCCCAGTTCGACCGCATGGTCCGCGCCGGCGACGGCGATCTCGACCACTCCGGCCTGCTCCGGACCATCACCCGCCCCTGACCCGCTCAGGACCTCCGGACCTCCGGGAAGGCGGACGGGCGCCGGCCACGTGACGGGATTTCAATGGAACTCAGGACCCTGATTTCCATTGAAATCCCGTCCACGACTTCCATTGAAATCTGATGGGGTGAGGTGGGTCAGGGGGTGTAGAAGTCGGGGCGTTCGGCGAGGTCTACTTCTGCTGTGGTTCCCGTGGTCTGGGCTTGGACTCCTGCTTCGCAGGCGGCTGCTGCGGCGTAGCCGTCCCAGGTGGTGGCTGCGGTGGGGTCGGTGCGGCCCTGGTGGGCGGCGTCGGCCCAGCGCTGGAACTCGCGGTCGAAGGCGGCGCCGAAGCGGTCCCGGAAGTCGTCGCTGATCGTGCCGCCCCAGCTGCCCGAGCGGTGCACGAGCGGGCCACCGTCGGCGCCGATGAGCGCGGTGCCGCGCTCGCCGACGGCCTCGCAGCGGACCTGGTAGCCGAACCCGCAGTTGACGAAGATCTCGACGTCGACCAGTGCGCCGCAGGTGGTTTCGAGGGTGACCAGTTGCGGGTCCCGCAGCCCGTCCGGGGCCGCCGAGCTCGTCCTCGGGGCGCGGACGCTCACCGCCGCGATCTCGCTGCAGAGCAGCCAGCGGGCGGTGTCGAACTCGTGCACCACCGAGTCGTAGATCATCATCTCGCTGGTGAAACCGGGTGGTGTCGCGGCGTTGCGGTGCGCGCAGTGCAGCATCAGCGGCGCGCCCAGCTCGCCGGCGTCGAGCAGCCGCTTGAGCTCGGCGTACTCGGCGTCGAAGCGGCGCATGAACCCGACCTGCACCAGGTGCTCGCCGCGGGCTTCCTCGGCTTCCACCACGCGCAGCGAGGACTTCGGGTCCGGCGTCAGCGGCTTCTCGCACAGCACCGGCACACCGCGCTCGATCGCCGCGAGCAGCAGCGGTTCGTGCACCGAGCCGGGCGAGGCGATCACCAGGGCGTCCACGGCCGAGTCGTCGATCACCTCGAAGGCATCGGCCGTGGCGCGGGCGCCGAAGCCACCCGCGACCTGCTGCGCCCGGTCCAGGTCGGGGTCGGCGACCGCGGCCAGCCGCGCCCCGCTGATGCGCTCGTGGATCCGCAGCGCGTGGTCGGCACCCATCCTGCCCGCGCCGATGAGTCCGACGCGGAGTTGCTGTTCCTGCAAGGGTTTTCCCTTCCTCTGGTGGGCTTCAGCGCTTGAGCTCGCGGGTGATCCGCTCGAGCATGAACGTCGACGACTCCACGGCGCGGTCCTCCCAGGCGAACACGCACGCGGTGGCGATGCCGTCGAAGTTCATCTCGCGCAACGTCGAGAAGAACGCGTCCCAGTCGACCTCGCCCTGGCCGACGTCCAGGTGCTGGTGGATGCGCGCAGGCGTGCCCGGCGGGTTGAGGATGTAGCGCAGCCCGGAGGACGCCTTGTGGTTGAAGGTGTCGGCGATGTGGACGTGGGTGAGCTTGTCGCCGGCGTAGCGCAGCATCGCGGGGATGTCCGCACCGGTGCCCTCGCCGGAGAGGTGGAAGGTGTGCGGTGCGCAGTACAGGTAGTTCACCCAGGGCTCGTTGATGGCCCGCACCAGGTCCACCGCAGGCGTGTTGACCTCGCAGAAGTCGTCCGGGTGGGCCTCCAGGTTCAGCGCGATCCCCTCGCGCTCGAACACCGGCAGCAGCTCCTCCATCGACCGCCAGAACGCGGCCTCGCTCTCGGCCTCGCGTTCCGGGCGGCCGTTGAACTCGGAGTTCATCTGGGTGCAGCCGAGTTCGGCGGTCACCTCGATCATGCGCTTCCAGTAGCGCACCGCCGCCTGGCGCTCGGTCTCGTCCGGGCCCGACCAGCGGTACAGCGGCAGCACGCTGGCCAGCTGCACCCCGGTCTCGCGCAGCGCGGACTTGAGCTCGTCCACCCGCGCGTCGTCGGCACGCGGGTGGACGAAGAACGGCATGAAGTCGTCGCGCGGGGACAGCTCGATGTGCTCGTACCCGATGTCGGCGACGGTGCGCACCATCTCCCGGATCGGGAGCGCGCGGAACATGTGCGGATCGATCGCGATCTTCATCAGCATTCCTCAGCGGTTCAGGAGTAGCGGGCGCGCAGTTCGGCTTCCAGCGTTTCCAGGGAGCGCCCGCGGGTTTCCGGCACGAACTTGGCCACGAACGCGATGGCCAGCACCCCGACCGCCACGAACACCAGGAACGTGGTCGCGATGCCCAGCGCGTCGACCAGGATCGGGAAGGTCAGCCCGACGGCGAAGTTCGCCGCCCACAAGGTGAGGCTGGCCAGGCCGAAGGCGAAACCGCGCATCTTCAGCGGGAAGATCTCCGAGAGCATCAGCCAGGTGACCGGCGAGGTCGCCCCCTGCTGGAACGCCAGGAAGGTCACGGTCAACGCCAGCACCAGCACGCCGCGCAGCAGGCCTTCGGGCACCGTCATCGACACCACCGCGACCAGCAGCAGCGCGGTGGCCGTGCCCGCCTGACCGATCAGCAGCATCGGCCTGCGGTTGATCCGGCCGAGCAGGTAGATGCCGACGAAGGTGGCCAGCACCGAGATCACGCCGTTGGCGATGTTGGCGACGATGGCCCCGTTGGCCGAGAATCCCGAGCTCTTCAGGATCTGCGTGCCGTAGTACATGATCGTGTTCACGCCGCTGACCTGCTGCACCACGGCGATGCCGATGCCGACCACCAGCAGCCGCCGCACCCACGGCACCTTCAGGTCGGCCCATCCCCCGGCTCGCTGCTGCCGGTCCTGCTCGGCCAGCCGCTGGACCTCGGCGAGCTCGGACTCGGCGCGCTGCGCGGTGCGGACCTGCCGCAGCACCTCCAGGGCTTCGCCGAGCCGCCCCCGGGAGGCCAGCCAGCGCGGGCTCTCCGGCATCACCAGCATCCCGAACCACAGCACCACGGCCGGCAGCGAGGCGATGACCAGCATGTAGCGCCAGACGTGCGCGGATTCGCCGAGCGCCCCGGCGATCGCGGCGTTGAAGGTGAACGCCGCGAGCTGGCCGCTGACGATCATCAGCTCGTTCTGCGTGACCAGCCGGCCGCGCCGCTCCGCGGGCGAGACCTCGGCGAGGTAGGTCGGCACCGTGACCGAGGCGCCGCCCACCGCCAGGCCGAGCACGAATCGGGCGACGACCATGAACGTGGCGCTGGGCGCGAACGTGCAGGCCAGCGCACCGACGAGGAAGATCCCGGCGAGCCACAAGATGGTGCGCCGCCGCCCTCGCACGTCGGCCAGCCTGCCCGCCAGGAAGGCGCCGATCGCCGCGCCGAACAGCAGCGAGCTGGTCACCAGGCCTTCGGTGAGCGGGGTCAGGCCCAGGTCGGCCTGCATGTACGGCAGGGCGCCGTTGATGACGCCGGTGTCGTAGCCGAACAGCAGGCCGCCGAAGGTCGCCACGACGGTGATGACCTTCAACCTGCGGGACTGCGCGCCGGTACTGGGTTCGGCTGCGGGAGCGGGCACGTCGCTGTGCACTTCGGACATTCGAACGGTCTCCTTCGTGGAGCGCCCCGGGCGGGCGCGCTGCGGATCCCCAGGGGTGGTGGTCACCGGACCTGCGGGCGCCGGGTTCCGCTCAGGCCGCATCCGCCGAGGTACTCGCGGGTGCGCACGGCGATGGGCATCGGGACGTCCGGGGCGCACGGGTAGAGGTCCTGCTCGACGATCACGAACAGCTCGGCGTCCAAGGTGGACAGCTCGCGCACGATCTCGTCCGGGTTCGGCACGCCCGCCGGGGGTTCGACGCACACGCCGCGCTTGACGGCCTCGCCGAACGACAGCTCCTCGGCGGAGACCTGCGCGAGTACCTCGGGGTCCATCTGCTTGATGTGCACGTAGCCGATGCGCTCGGCGAACCGCCTGATCAGGTCGAGGTTGTCGCCGCCGCCGTACGCGACGTGCCCGGTGTCCAGGCACAGCTGGGCGTAGCGGGAGTCGGTGGCGTCGAGGAAGCGCTCGATCTCGGGCTGGGTCTGGATGTGGCTGTCGGCGTGCGGGTGCAGGCACAGCCGGACGTCGTGCTCCTCCAGCAGGATCTTGCCGAGCTCGTCGGCCGCCGCGCCGAGCGCGCGCCACTGGTCGGCGCTCAGCTGCGGGGATTCGGTGAACGCACCGGTCTTCTCGTCCCGGAACATCGGCGGGATGAACACCAGGTGGTGCGCGCCGACGGCGGCGGTCAGCTCGGCGACCTTGCTCACCTCGGCGAGCATCTGCTCCCACTCCTCGGGCCGGTGCAGCGCGCCGAAGGTGGTGCCGCCGGAGACCTGCAGGCCCCGGGAGCCGACCTCGTCGGCGAGCCGCTGCGGGTCCAGCGGCAGGTAGCCGGGCGGGCCGAGTTCCAGCCAGCGGTAGCCGGATTCGGCGAGCTCGTCGAGGAAGCGGGTGTAGGGGACCTGGTGCTCGTCCTCGGGGAACCACACCCCCCAGGAGTCGGGGGCCGAGCCCAGGCAGAGGTTTCCCGCCACGGTTCGCGGGGTGGTCTCGGGCGTCGCTGTCATCGAACCCTCCTCGGTCCGGCGTGCTCGCCGGTAGGTCTCGATCGCCGGAATCGGCGAGAGGTCAGTCCTGGCGCACTCGACTAGCGCGCTCTAGTCTCGAACACTATGTTGGCCGTCACATCCATATGTCAAGACGTTCTGCCAAACTCGTCGAACTCTCGAATGGGGCAGGATCAGCGACGTGATCGACGAAACCGCACGTCCTGACGGCACCGGCGCCCGTCGGCCGACGATGACCGACGTCGCCCGCGCCGCAGGGGTTTCCCGCGCGCTGGTCTCGCTGGTGTTCCGCAACAAGCCGGGCGCGGGCGAGGAGACCAGGCAGCGCGTGCTGCAGGCCGCTGACCGGCTCGGCTACCGCCCGGACACCGCGGCCCGCATGCTGGCCAGCCACCGCAGCCGCACGCTCGGCGTCATGCTCACCGTGCACCAGCCGTTCCAGGCCGACCTCGTCGAAGCCATCTACCCGGAAGCCGAGCGGATCGGCTACGAGGTGCTGCTGTCGGCCACCGCGCCGTCCCGCGACGAGGCGAAAGCGGTGGAGGCGCTGCTCAGCCACCGCTGCGAGGCGCTGGTCCTGCTCGGCCCGCGCGCCGAGGCGGGCCAGCTCGACGAGCTGGGCGGCCGGGCCCTGGTCACGGCCATCAACGCGCGCGAGGACGCCACCCGGATCGACAACGTGCGCACCGCCGACGAAGCGGGCGTCCGGCAAGCCGTGGACCACCTCGTCGACCTCGGCCATCGCGAGATCGTGCACGTCGACGGCGGCGACGAGCCCGGATCAGCCGAACGGCGCGCGGCCTACCGGAAGGCGATGGACGCCCGGGGCCTCGGCGAACGCGCGCGGGTCCTGCCCGGCGCGCACACCGAGCGGGCCGGGCAGGACGCCGCCCTCAGGCTGCTCGACGAGGCCGAGCTGCCCACGGCCGTGCTGGCGAGCAACGACCGCTGCGCGCTGGGCCTGCTGCGCGCGTTCGCGCTGGGCGGCGTGGACGTCCCGGAGGAGATCTCCATCGTCGGCTACGACGACAGCCACGTCTCGCACCTGGCCCCGGTCGCCCTCACCACGATCCGCCAGGACGCCGAGCAGATGGCCAAGCACGCCGTCCGCCTCGCGGTCGAACGACTCGAAGACCCCGCACGAACCCCGCAGGAGGTGGTGCTGGACCCCAAGCTGGTCTCCCGAGGCAGCACCGCACCCCCGCGCTGAGGGCTCGAAACCTGTTCCTCAACTCCGTTTGCGTGGCGGTGCGGGTAGCGGAACCTGAGACGCCGCCTGGACTCCGTGCGCCACTCCTGACGTGTAGCCAATACACGGCGTCGCGGCGTACTCGCCAGACGACGTCTCAGAACCCGCGGCAGTGCCAGTGCTCCGCAACCTGCAGAGGGCATTTCAGCTGTTGCTGGGGAAGCCCAGGTCGACTCCGCCGTCGCTGGGGTCGGGCCAGCGGGTGGTGATGACCTTGCCCCGGGTGTAGAAGTGCACGCCATCGTTGCCGTAGATGTGGTGGTCGCCGAACAGCGAGTCCTTCCAGCCGCCGAAGGAGTGGTAGCCCACCGGCACCGGGATCGGCACGTTCACGCCGACCATGCCGGCGCGCACCTCCAGCTGGAAGCGCCGGGCCGCCCCGCCGTCGCGGGTGAAGATGGCGGTGCCGTTGCCCCAGCGGGACCGGTTGATCAGCTCCAGCGCCTCCTGGTAGTTCTCCGCGCGCACGACCGCCAGGACCGGCCCGAAGATCTCGTCGGCGTAGACGTCCATGTCCGGGGTGACCCGGTCGACGAGGCTGACCCCGGTGAAGAACCCGCCCTCGTGGCCTTCGACGACCATCCCGGTGCCGTCGACCACGACCTCGGCGCCCTGCTCGCGGGCCCGGGGCACGTAGGAGGCGACCGTGTCGCGGTGCTCGGCGGTGATCAGCGGTCCCATCTCGGAGGCCGGGTCGTCGCCCGGCCCGATGGTCAGCGCGCGGGCGCGCTCGGCGATCTTGCCGACGAGCTCGTCGCCGATCGGGTCGACGGCCACGACCACCGACACCGCCATGCAGCGCTCCCCCGCGCTGCCGTACGCGGCCGAGACCGCGGCGTCGGCGGCCTGGTCCAGGTCGGCGTCGGGGAGCACGAGCATGTGGTTCTTCGCCCCGCCGAGGGCCTGCACCCGCTTGCCGTGCGCGCTCGCGGTGTCGTGGACGTGCTTGGCGATCGGGGTGGATCCGACGAAGCTGACCGCGTCGACGTCCGGGTGCTCCAGCAGCCGGTCCACGGCGGTCTTGTCGCCGTGCACGACGTTGAGGACGCCGTCCGGCACACCCGCCTCGTGGGCGAGCTCCACCAGCCGCAGCGTCGCCGACGGGTCCTTCTCGCTCGGCTTGAGCACGAAGGTGTTCCCGCAGGCCAGGGCTACCGGGAACATCCACATCGGCACCATCGCCGGGAAGTTGAACGGGGTGATGCCGGCGACCACGCCGACCGGCTGGCGGAGGGACTCCACGTCCACGCGGGTGGAGACCTGGGTGGAGGTCTCGCCCTTGAGCAGCTGCGGGATGCCGCAGGCCAGCTCGACGATCTCCAGGCCGCGCGCGACCTCGCCGAGCGCGTCGGAGTGCACCTTGCCGTGCTCAACGGTGATCAGCTTCGCGATCTCGTCGCGGTGGGCGTGGACCAGTTCCCGGTAGCGGAACATGATCTGGGTGCGCTTGGCCAGCGAGGCGGTGCCCCAGGACTCGAACGCCTTGGCCGCCGCCGAGATCGCGGTGTCCACTTCGGGCACCGAGGCGAGCGGGACCTGCCCGGTGACCTCGCCGGTGGCGGGGTTGGTGACCGCGCCGTGGCGGCCGGAGCTGCCGTCGGCGTGCTTGCCGTCGATGAAGTGCTGGATGGTCTTCACTGCTTCCTCTCACAGGTGGTGGCGGCGCGCGGCCACCTGGTCCTCGTAGCGCTTGCGGGCTTCGCGGGTGGATTCACGGGTGGCGACCTCGGCGACCGGCACGTCCCACCACGCCTCGGGCGGCAGTTGCGCCTTGGCCGGGTCGGTTTCGACGTGGACCGCCGTCGGGCGGGGGTTCTCGCGGGCGTCGCGGAGGGCCTGGCGCAGCTCGTCGTTGGTCTCGGCGCGCAGGACCCGCATGCCCAGGCTCGCTGCGTTGGCGGCGAGGTCCACCGGCAGCGGTTCGCCGGTGAAGGTGCCCTCGCCGGTGCGGTAGCGGTAGGCGGTGCCGAAGCGCTCGCCACCGACCTTCTCCGACAGGCCGCCGATCGAGGCGTAGCCGTGGTTCTGCACCAGCACCAGGTTGATCTTGATGCCTTCCTGCACGGCGGTGACCAGCTCGGTCGGCATCATCAAGTAGGTCCCGTCGCCGACCAGCGCGAACACCTCGCGCGACGGATCGGCCAGCCGGGCGCCGATCGCGGCCGGGATCTCGTAGCCCATGCAGGAGTAGCCGTACTCGACGTGGTACTGCTGCGGATCCTTGGCGCGCCACAGCTTGTTGAGGTCCTCGGGCATCGACCCGGCAGCGTTGATGACCACGTCCCGCTCGCCGAGGACCTCCTCGAGCGCGCCGATGACCTCGGCCTGACCCGGGCGTTCGGCACCGGATCCGCGCGTGACCGAGTCGACGACCTCCGCCCAGCGGCGGGCCCCGGCCCTGGACCGCTCGACGTGCTCGTCGGGCGCGCGGTGGCCGGACAGGGCCTGCGACAGCTGCCGCAGGGTGGTGCGCGCGTCGCCGATCACCGGGGTGGCGGCCTGCTTGTGCGCGTCGATCGAAGCGATGTTGACGTTGACGAACCGCACCTGCGGGTTCGCGAACAGCGTGCGCGAGGCCGTGGTGAAGTCCGAGTAGCGGGTCCCGACACCGATGATCAGGTCGGCGTCGCGGGCCAGGTCGTCGGACACCTCGGTGCCGGTGTGCCCGATCGAACCCATCGCGCACGGGTGGTCGTGGCGCAGCGAACCCCGGCCCGCCTGCGTCTCGGCCACCGGGATCCCGGTGCGCTCGGCGAGTTCGGCCAGCTCCCGCTCCGCGCCGCTGTGGTGCACTCCCCCGCCAGCGATGATCAGCGGCCGGCGCGCGCCTCGGATCGCCTCGACGGCGTCCGACACCGACTCCGGGTCGGCGACCGGGCGGTGCACCCGCCAGACCCGCTCGGCGAAGAACTCCTCCGGCCAGTCGAACGCCTCGGCCTGCACGTCCTGCGGCAGCGCCAGGGTCACCGCGCCGGTCTCCACCGGGTCGGTGAGCACCCGCATCGCCTCCAGCGCCGAGGGCATCAGCGCCTCCGGCCGCCAGATCCGGTCGAAGTAGCGCGAGACCGGGCGCAGGCAGTCGTTGACCGAAACATCGCGCGCGTGCGGCACTTCCAGCTGCTGCAGCACCGGGTCGGCCGGACGGGTGGCGAAGACGTCACCCGGCAGCAGCAGCACCGGCAGGTGGTTGATGGTGGCCAGCGCAGCGCCGGTGACCAGGTTCGTCGCGCCCGGGCCGATGGAGGTGGTCACCGCGTAGGTCGACATCCGGTTGCGCTGGCGGGCGAACCCGACCGCCGCGTGCACCATCGACTGCTCGTTGCGCCCCTGCAGGTAGGGCATCCGGTCACCGGACTCCAGCAGCGCCTGGCCGATCCCGGCGACGTTGCCGTGCCCGAAGATGCCCCAGCAGCCCTCCACCAGCCGCTGCCGCACCCCGTCGCGCTCGGTGCGCTGGTTGGCCAGGAACTCCACCAGCGCCTGGGCGACGGTCAGCCTCCGCGTCGTCATCGTGCCTCCACTTCGGACGGAGCCTGGTAGAACGGGAGCCGGGCGTCGACCGGCTGGTCGGCCCAGGTGCCGCGCACCCACGCGTGCGCGGGGTCGTCGCAGATCAGCCAGGCGCGGTCCGGCGAGGGACCGGCCATGACGTTGAGGTAGTACATGTCGTAACCGGGCACCGCCATCGACGGGCCGTGCCAGCCGTCCGGGATCAGCACCACGTCACCGCTGCGCACCTCGGCGAGCACGTCGGTGGCGCTGTCCGGGCCCGACGGGTAGACGCGCTGGTAGCCCACGCCCGGGGTGCCGTGGGAGTCGGCGATCTCGAAGTAGTAGATCTCCTCCAGCCGCGACTCGCCCTCGCGGTCCTCGTCGTGCTTGTGCGGCGGGAAGGAAGACCAGTTGCCCGCCGGGGTCAGCACCTCCACCGCGATCAGCCGATCGGCCTCGAAGACGTGCGCCGCGCCGAAGTTGTTGACCTGCCTGCTGGCCTGGCCCGCGCCCCGCAGCTCCACCGGCACGCCCGAGGCGGGGCCGTAGCGCGCGGGCAGCCGGTTCTCGCAGCGCGCGCCGGTGAGCGCGAACCGCCCGCCGCCGCTGCTGTCCACCCGCACCGAGGCGTCCCGGGGCGCGTAGGCGAAATCGGTGACGCCGTCGAACACGCTCGCGCGACCGGCCAGCTCGAACGTCTCGCCGTCGCAGGACACCGAGCAGGAACCGTTGAGCGGCAGCACGATCCACTCGCTGTCGCCGGTGTCGAACTCGTGCGACCCGCCCGCGGCCAGCTCCAGCACCCGCAGCGAGGAGTACCCCCAACCGGCCGTCGCCGGGTCGACGGAGGTGCGGTAGCCGTCCCGCGCCGATTCCCCGTCCGCGAGGTGGAATCCCTTGTTGCTCACCACTTCTCCCCTCCTACAGCAGGGCGACCGCGGCGTCGACCGCGCCCGCGACGTCGTCGTCGTGCGGGTAGAGCAGGCTCCGGCCTACGACCAGCCCGCGCACGTTGGGCAGTTGCAGCGCCTTGTGCCAGCGCTCCTGGGTTGCCTCCGGGTCGTCGGGCACCTCCCCGCCCAGCAGCACCGTCGGCAGCGTGGTGGCCTCCAGAGCCCGGCCGATCTCGTCGAGCTCGTCGACCACCGGCACCTTCAGCCAGGTGTAGGCCGAGGTGCCGCCCAGCCCGGAGGCGATCGCGATCGAGCGCGCCACCGCCTCGGCCGACAGGTCGTTGCGCACCTTGCCCTCGACCCGCCGGGACAGGAAGGGCTCGACCATCGCGATCAGCCCGCGCTCGGCGAGCTCGTTGACGGCGTCGGCCGCGCCCTGCATGGTGTTCAGCGATCCCGGGTCGTCGAGGTCCAGCCGCATCAGCAGCTTCCCCGCGTCGAAGCGCATCCGGTGCAGGTCCTCGGCGCGGTGGCCGGTGAACCGGTCGTCGAGCTCGAACGACGAGCCCGCCAGACCGCCGCGGTTCATCGAGCCGATGACGACCTTGTTCTCCAGCGCGCCGAGCAGCAGCAGGTCCTCCAGCACGTCGGCGGTGCCCAGCACCCCGTCCACGCCTGGGCGTTGCAGCGCGGTGCACAGCCGGTCGAGCATGTCGGCGCGGTTGGCCATCGCCAGCGGGTTCCCGCCCGCGGACAGCGCGCCGCGCGCGGGGTGGTCGGCGGCGACGATCATCATGCGGCCGGACTCGCCCAGTAGCGGCCGTCTCGCGCGCAGCGCGGCGGCTTCGGCGATGGCCTCGGGTCGCGTCGCGCGCGCCTCGAGCAGTTCGGTGATGTTCAGCGGTGACACCCGGATCTCACTTTCCGCCGCGCTCACGCGCGCAGCGCCGCGTTCGTGGACAGCGTCTCCTCGACCTCGTGGGCGTAGGGCATCGCCGAGGAGCACGCGAGGCGGCCGGCGACCAGAGCACCGGCCGCGTTGGCGAACCGCATGGTGCGTTCCAGCGGCCAGCCGTGCAGCAGCCCGTGGCAGAGCGCGCCGCCGAAGGCGTCGCCGGCCCCCAGGCCGTTGACGACCTCGACCGGCACCGGCGGCGCCACCGTCTTCTCCTCGCGCGTGCGGGCGAGGACGCCGTTCGGGCCCTGCTTGACCACCGCCAGCTCCACGCCGCGCTCCAGCAGCCGTTCCGCGGCGTCCTCGGGATCGCGGGTGCCGACAGCGGTCTCGACCTCGTCGAGGTTGCCGACCGCGACGGTGACGTGGGCGAGCGCCTCCTGGTACCAGCGGCGCGCCTCGTCCTGGTCCGGCCAGAACATCGGCCGCCAGTCGAGGTCGAAGACCGCGGTGCCGCGCTTGTCGCGGTGGCGCAGCGCCGCGAGCGTCGCCGAGCGGCTCGGCTCCTCGGCCAGCCCGGTGCCGGTCATCCAGAAGATGCGGGCGTCGGCGATGGCGTCGAGGTCCAGCTCGTCCTGGTAGATCTCCAGGTCGGGGGCCTTGGGGCGGCGGTAGAAGTACAGCGGGAAGTCGTCCGGCGGGAACAGCTCGCAGAAGGTGACCGGGGTCGGGTACTGCTCGACGGAGCTCACCCACCGGTCGTCGACGTCGAAGCCGCGCAGCGCCTGGTGGACGTACTCGCCGAACGGGTCGGCCCCGGTGCGGCTGATGACCGCGCTGCGGTGGCCGAGGCGGGCCGAGGCGACGGCCACGTTGGTGGCGGTGCCACCGAGGTACTTGCCGAACGTCTCCACCTGCGGCAGCGGAACCCCGGTCTGCAGCGGGTAGATGTCGACCCCGATCCGACCCATCGTGATCACATCGAACCGATCGCTCATCGCACTTGCCCTCCATCGGGACGCGGCCGCTCGCGGCGGCCGGAGCACGGACCCCCTTTGTCTACGTGCGCGCCACACCGGTGTCAATAGTTTGTCAGCACATACGGACTTATTTACGTCGTGTGTTCTTGCTATCGTGGGCAGCGTGACCGCCATGCGACACCGATCCCAGGAACCCCGGTGGGATCCAGCCAGGCAGATCTCGGTCGACCACCACAGCCCCGTCCCGCTGTACTTCCAGGTGGCGAGCCAGATCGAGGAGGCCATCGCCTCCGGAGCGCTGCCCGTGGGCGCGCGCCTGGACAACGAGATCGAGCTGGCGGGCAACCTGGGGCTGTCCCGCCCGACCATCCGGCAGGCCATCGGCTCGCTGGTCGACAAGGGGCTCGTGGTCCGCAAGCGCGGCGCGGGCACCCAGGTCGTGTTCAACCGCGTCAAGCGCTCGCTGGAGCTGAGCAGCCTCTACGACGACCTCAGCGGCATCGACCAGCACCCCACGACGCGCGTGCTGGTCAACGAGATCTGCCACCCGCCCGAGGAAGCCGCCCGCGCGCTGGGACTGTCCGAACAGGACGAGGTGCTGCACCTGGAACGGGTCCGCTTCGCGCGCGGCGAGCCGATCGCCCGGCTGCGCAACTACCTGCCCGCCTCGCTGATCACCCCGACCGACCAGGAGCTGACCGACCGCGGCCTCTACCAGCTGCTGCGCGCGGCGGGCATCCACCTGCACGCGGCCCAGCAGACCATCGGCGCCCGCACCGCCACCGACGACGAGGCCGAACTCCTCGACGAGCCCGCCGGTGCCGCGCTGCTGACGATGCAGCGCATCACCCACGACCACACCGGCACCATCGTCGAGTACGGCACCCACGTCTACCGGGCCTCCCGCTACTCCTTCGACCTCACCCTCCGCGGCGACACCTGAGCTGGGGTGCGCGAGCGTCCCGGCACGGCCAGGGCAACCCACCGAATGACGCAACGCGCTGGGCATGATGCACACTCGTCGGGATGCCGATGACCGGGAAGGGCTTGTTGTTGTGACCGAAGTGCCCGAGGGTGAGTCGCGCGTTCCGCTGCGCGACCAGGTCCACGACGAGCTGCAGGCCCGCATCAGCGACGGGCGGCTGCGCCCCGGCGACCGGATCTTCGAGCAGGAGCTGGCCATCGAGTTCGGCGTGTCCCGCGTCCCGGTGCGCGAGGCCATCCGGATGCTGCAGAGCGCGGGCATGGTCGAGGTCCGGCCGCGTCGGCGCGGCGTGTTCGTGCGCAGCCTGGACCGCCAGCAGTTGGAGGAGCTCTTCGACGTCCGCGAGGCCCTCGAGGCGCTGGCCGCCAAGCTCGCCGCCGAGCGCAGCGACTCCGCCGACGTCGAGCACCTCGGCGAGCTGACCACCCGCGCCCGGCAGGCGCTGGACTCCGCCGACACCGACGCGATGTCCGAGGCCAACACGGGTTTCCACGACAAGCTCGTCGCCATGTCCCGCAACGAGCTGCTGGGCTCGATGCTCGAACCGCTGCACGGCAGGCTGGCCGCCCTGTTCCGGCTGAACCTGGAACCGGAACGGGTGTGCGCCGAGCACGAGGCTCTCTACGCCGCCATAGCGTCCGGGGACCCCGAGCGGGCCTCGGAAGTCGCCCGCAAGCACGTGCGCGCGAGCCGGGAGATGGTCCTCGAACGCATGGTGCACTGACGGCCGAGCGACCGCCGACGTGAAAAAGCCGGACCCCAGTCGTCGGGGCCCGGCTTCGTCGTCACGTCAGGCGGGTGGCCAGTTGGTCATCTGCTTCGGGCGCGGTGGCGCGTAGGTGCGCACCTTCGAGGTCTTCAGACCGAGGCGGACCAGGGATTCGGCGATGGTCACCGCCGCCGTCACCCCGTCGATCACCGGGACACCGGTGCGCGCCACGACGCGCTCGGCGAGTCCGGCCATGCCGCCGCAGCCCAGGCAGATGGCCTCCGCGCGGTCGTCGCGCACCGCGCGGACCGCCTGCTCGGCGATGGCGTCCACGGCGGCCTGCGGGTCGCGTTCCAGGTCCAGCACGGCCAGGCCGCTCGCGCGCACCGACGCGCAGCGGTCGCTGAGACCGGCGGCGCGCAACCGGTCCTCGATCAGCGGGACCGTGCGGTCGAGGCTGGTCACCACCGAGTAGGTGCGGCCCACGAACTGCGCGGTGCTCGCCGCGGCCTCGGTGATGTCCACGACCGGGACGTCGAGGAGCTCCTGCAGCCCTTCCCTGCCGTGCTCGCCGTAGCCGGCCTGGATGACGGCGTCGAACGGTTCCGGGTAGGCCCGCACGGTCTCCATCACGGCGATCGCCGCGAGGTAGCTCTCGTAGTTGCCCTCCACCGACTCGGCGCCGAAAGACGGTGTCAGCGGGACGATCTCGGTACCGGGAGCCGCGACCGAGGCGGCCTGCTCACCGATGGAATCGGTGATGGACTTGGTCGTGTTGACGTTCACGACGAGGATGCGCATGAATTCGACTTTCTCCGAAAGAGCTTGATGCGGCCGATCACTCGGACGCGACGGCGATGGCCTCGCCGTCCACGTCCTGCGCGTCGGGCCTGCGGTCGGCGATGACCGCGTAGATGATCGCGCCCAGGATCGCGCCGATGAACCAGGAGAACCCGCCGACGGCGCTGAAGGCGGGCACCAGCGCCAGCACCACGGCGATCGCCGCGGCCGGGATGAACGCCCAGACGGCCTTGGGGTTGTACCCGCGCGTGTAGTGGTACTCGCCGTTGACGTCCTCGGTGTAGAGCTCGGGCACGTTCACCCGGGTCTTCCGGATCAGCCAGTAGTCGGCCATGATCACGCCGAACAGCGGGCCGAGCAGCGCACCGAGACCACCGAGGAAGTAGTTCACCACCACCGGGCTGTCGTAGAGGTTCCACGGCAGGATGACCAGGCCGATCACCGCGCTGACCAGGCCCGCCCGGCGGAAGTTCAGCTGCTTCGGGAAGAGGTTGACCAGCACGTAGATCGGTGCGACGAAGTTGGCCAGCAGGTTCACCGCGATCGTCAGCACGATCAGCGCGAGCGAGGCCAGCCCCAGCAGGTAGGTGTTGGGGATCGTCTGCACGATGTCGGTCGGGCTGGTGATGACCCGGCCGTTGATCTTGAACTGGGCGCCGCTGAGGACGACCACGATGCCGGCGAAGAACAGCATGTTGACCGGGATTCCGATCAGGTTGCCCAGCACGATCGACTGGCGGCTCTTGGCGGAGCGGGTGAAGTCGCAGAAGTTGAGCACGAAGGTGCCGTAGATGACCACCCACAGCGCGGCGCCCTGCAGGATCTGCAGCCACATCGCGCCGCCGGTGAGCGGCTGCGCGGTGGACATCGAGATCGAGAAGTCCGCGCGGGCGAACATCCAGGCGGCCAGTCCCAGCATGGCGATCAGCGTGGTCGGTGCGGCCACCGCCATGTACCTGCGGATGACGTGCATGCCGTAGCTGACGATGAGGACCTGGATCGCCCACAGCGCGAGGAAGGTGATCCAGCCGAGCAGCGAAAGCCCCAGCACGGACTGGTCTTCCAGGGGCTTGAGGCCGGGGAACACCGCCACCAGCAGCGCGTCGAGCACCGATGAGGCGAGGTAGGTCTGGATGCCGAACCAGGCGATGGCCACGATCCCGCGCACCGCGGCCGGGATCTGCGCGCCCTTGGTGCCGAAGGCGATGCGGCTCATCACCGGGAACGGCACGCCCGCCTTGTGCCCCATGTAGCCCGACATGGTCAGCAGCAGGAACAGCAGCGCGGAGGCCAGCACGAACGCGGCCAGGATGCCCCAGACGTTGAGCCCCAGCGCGAAAAGGCCGATCGCGAAAGCGTAGTTGCCGAGGCTGTGCACGTCGTTGGCCCACAGCGTGAAGACGTTGTAGGCGCCCCAGCGGCGCCCGTCCTTCTTCGTGGGAGCGAGGTCGTAGCTGTAGAGCCGCTCGCTCGAGGCGTGAGGGATGTCCACACCGGACTGGTCGTTCGTGGCAGTCATCTAGCCGCCTCCAAAGCCTCACTCCGCAACGCTGCGGGGGTGGATGAGCTTCCGCGATGCGAAAGTATACGTGCGAGTTGGAAAGACCGTAAGCGGTGTTCATGGCGCCGTCAACAGTCAGGCCATCACGAAATCGGTGTGATCTCGTCCGCCCCCCGGGCTCTTCCGCGATGGGCCGAGGTTGCTTATCCTGCTCCTCAACCCCGGTTTTGTATACATGGATTTTGCAGGTCACGGGCTTGCATCGGAGCCGGTGGGCCCGTCGAGGAGGAGCTAGCTTGAACTCGCCGTCGTACTTCGCGCCTGCCGGTGGACTGCCGCCGCAGACCGATCTGCTCACCGACCGGGCCGTGGTCACCGAGGCCTACACCGTGATCCCGCGCGGGGTGCTGCGCGACATCGTCACCAGCAAC
>NZ_JAWLNX010000046.1:0-18925 GCF_035320975.1 Saccharopolyspora mangrovi
GACGCTGGCAAGCCCTACGCCACTTCACCACCAGCCCCCGCAAAATCGGCCGCATCGTCCAAGCAGCACTCGTACTCACCCACCACGAACACGGCCGCCTGACCTAACCCCTACTGAGAACACCTCATTGAAATCGCGTCCCCCCGGGGCGGGGCGGGAGAGGACGGTGCCCGCCCCGCCCCGGCCGGTGGACGGCGTGGCTCGGGGCGGGCACCTGAGCGGGGTTACTCCGTGACCGCGTCGAGGGCGTCGATGAGGCCTGCCCCGTAGAAGCCGGCTCCGGTGGCGCCTCCGGTGCAGACCGCGTCGACGACGCCGTCGCCGTCTCCGTCGTAGTCCTTCGGGCACGGCAGCGGGTCGGACTGGTCGGCCAGGGCTCCGATGACCTGCTGGGCGGTCCAGTCCGGGTGGGTGCTGCGCAGCAGGGCGGCGACGCCCGCGGCGTGCGGACCGGCCATCGACGTGCCCTGCATCCAGCCCCAGCCACCGCCGGGGACGCTGGAGAGGATCCGGCCGTTGGCCGACGGCGTCTGCGGGATCTGCCGCGCGTCACCGCCCGGGGCGGTCACCGAGATCGAGCCGATGCCGTAGTTGGAGTAGTACGACTTCACCGCGTTCACGCCCACCGCCGACACCGAGACCACGCCGGGCAGCTCGCCCGGGAGGATGCGGCAGTCCGGCCCGGTGTGGCGGTCCTGGGTGGGACCGCCGTTGTTCGGGCTGTTGGTGTCGTGGATCGGCTGCGAGAGGTCCCAGTTGCTGTTGCCCGCGGAGACCACGTTGACCACGTCGTGGCCCTCGGCGTAGGCGACCGCGCGGCGGACCGCCTCGGCGGCGGCCTTCTGGTCCGGGTCGCTGTCGCACCACAGGTACCAGGGGTCGACGAAGTAGGAGTTGTTGGTGACGTCGAAGCCGTGCTCGGCCGCCCAGATGAACCCGCAGATCGCGTACTCGGGGTAGATGAACCCGCCGTCGTCGATCACCCGCACCGAGGCCAGCGAGACGTTCGGGGCCACTCCGGCGACGCCGACGCCGTTGCGCGCGGCGGCGATGGTGCCCGAGACGTGCGTGCCGTGGTCCTGCGTCGGGTCCTGCGGCTGCCAGGCCTCCTGGTTCGGGTCCGGCACGCCCTCGTTGACGCAGCTCACCGACTTGGACACGTCCAGGTTCGGCGCCAGGTCCGGGTGGGTGGGGTCGATGCCGTAGTCCAGCACGCCGACGGTGATGTCCTTGCTGCCCTGCGAGATCGCGTTGGCCTGGTCGGCCTTGATCTGCGGCAGGTCCCACTGGTCGGCTTCCAGCGGCTCCTCGCCGTCGACGCCGAAGGTGCCGACGCCGTTCGCGGTGCCCTCGAGGGTTTCCAGCCGGTTCGACTGGGCCGGGGGCAGCTGCTCGGCGAGGTTGCGGCTCGCGCCAGCCTGCTCGACACCCGGCTGCTGCCGGACGGCGGCCGCGAAGGCCGGGTCGGTCGAGGACGCGACGACCACGCCGATCTGCGGCCAGCTCTGCACGACGGTGCCGCCGACGGCGCGCACCGATTCCTCGGTCTGCGCGAGGCCGTCACCGGCGGGGCCGACGACCACGAAGTGCGCAGGAACAGCCGAGGCCGCGGGCGCTTGTGGCGCGGAACCAAGGAGACCGGCTGGTAACAGCAGCGACAGCGCGAGGGCCGAGCCTGCGATCCGCAGCGAACGACCTCTCCTACTTCTGCGTGACAACTTGTCCCTCCCAGGGAGACGAAGAATGGTTCACCCAGTGATATTCGTCCGGATTTTGCGCCTGATTCGGGGATAGTTGGTAGGTCTCAACGGAGTAATTAGGTAGCCGAAAGTGAGGGACTCGGCACGCGAGTGACGGCTGGGCAACAACTTCGAGGCGACTTAGAGTCGTCAGGTGTCGGTTGCAGATTTGAACATCACCCCGCCGGAACAGACCCCGAGCTCATCGGCGATGCGGCGTGCGCTGCGCCGCGCCACCGACGGCGTCACGCTCGACGTCACCGAAGCCGCGGTCCTGCTGCACGCGCGCGGCGATGACCTGGACAAACTCCTCGTTGCGGCGGGCAAGGCGCGGGACGCGCACCTGGTCGCCGAAGGGCACCCGGGCGTCGTCACCTACAGCCGCAACGTGTTCATCCCGCTGACCAGGCTGTGCCGGGACCGTTGCCACTACTGCACTTTCGCCACCGTTCCGCACAAGGTGGAATCGGCGTTCCTGGAGCGCGACGAGGTCCTGGAGATCGCCCGCCAGGGGGCCGCCGCGGGTTGCAAGGAAGCCCTGTTCACCCTGGGGGACCGCCCGGAGGAGCGCTGGCCCGCGGCGCGCGAGTGGCTGGAGGCGCGCGGCTACTCCTCCACAGTGGACTACGTCCGGTCCTGCGCGATCGCGGTGCTGGAGGAGACCGGTCTGCTGCCGCACCTCAACCCCGGAGTGCTGTCCTGGTCGGAGCTGACCAGGCTCAAGCCGGTCGCGGCCAGTATGGGGATGATGCTGGAGACCACATCGGAGCGGCTGTGGAGCGAGAAGGGCGGCCCGCACTACGGCAGCCCGGACAAGGAGCCCGCCGTCCGCAAGCGGGTCCTCACCGACGCCGGACGCGTCGCGGTGCCGTTCACCAGCGGAATCCTCATCGGCATCGGCGAGACCCGCACCGAGCGCGCCGAGTCGCTGCTGGAGCTGCGCCAGTCCGCCCGCCAGTACGGGCACATCCAGGAAATCATCGTGCAGAACTTCCGGGCCAAGCCGGACACCGCGATGCGCGGCATGCCCGACGCCGACCTGGAGGAACTGGCCGCCACGATCGCCGTCGCCCGGCTGCTGATGCCCTCGGGCGTGAGCGTGCAGGCGCCGCCGAACCTGGTCGGCGAGGAGCACCTGCTGATGCTGCGCGCCGGCATCGACGACTGGGGCGGCGTCTCGCCGGTGACCCCGGACCACGTCAACCCCGAGCGCCCGTGGCCGCAGATCACCGAGCTCACCGAACTCACCGACCAGGCCGGTTTCCAGCTGCGGGAGCGGCTCACCGCCTACCCGCGCTACGTGCGCAAGGGCCTGGCCGGGGACAGCACGCAGTGGCTGGACCTGCGGATCGCCGCGCACGTCGACGCGCTGTCGGACGCCGACGGCTTCGCCGAGCCCGAAGCCGAGATCGTGGGCCGCGAGTGGCAGGAGCCCGACGGCGGTTTCGAGTCGATCGGGCGCACCGACCTGCACCGCAGCATCGACACCGACGGCCGCACCGAGGATCGCCGCACCGACTTCGACACCGTCTACGGCGACTGGGAGGAGCTGCGCGGCCAGGTCCCGTCGGCGGCGGCCCCGGAGCGGCTCGACGCCGACGTGAAGGAAGGGCTGCGGCTCGCCGAGTCCGATCCGGCGGTGCTGCTGGAGGAGCAGCACCACGCGGCCGCGATGGCGTTGATGACCTGCGACGGACCGGCGATGGAGGAGCTCGCCGGGATCGCCGACCGGTTGCGCCGGGAGGTCGTCGGCGACGACATCACCTACGTGGTCAACCGCAACATCAACTTCTCCAACATCTGCTACGTCGGCTGCCGGTTCTGCGCCTTCGCGCAGCGCGAGCGCGACGCCGACGCCTACCGGCTCTCACCCGAGGAGGTCGCCGACCGCGCCGACGAGGCGTGGCGGGCCGGGGCGACCGAGGTGTGCGTGCAGGGCGGCATCGACCCGAGGCTGCCGGTGTCGGGCTACGCAGACCTGGTGCGGGCGGTGCGGCAGCGGGTGCCGGAGATGCACGTCCACGCGTTCAGCCCGATGGAGATCGTCAGCGCCTCGGCGAAGGCCGGTGCGACCGTCGAGGACTGGCTGGCGGAGCTCAAGGAGGCCGGTCTGGGCAGCATCCCGGGCACGGCGGCCGAGATCCTCGACGACGAGGTCCGCTGGGTGCTGACCAAGGGCAAGCTGCCCGCGGCCGAGTGGATCGAGGTGGTCAGCACGGCGCACCGGCTGGGCGTCCCGTCCTCGTCGACGATGATGTACGGCCACGTCGACCACCCGGAGCACTGGCTGGGGCACTTCCGCACGCTGGCCGGGGTGCAGGACCGGGCTCGCGAGCACGGCCAGGCCGGGTTCACCGAGTTCGTGCCGCTGCCGTTCGTGCACCGCAACGCCCCGATCTACCTGGCGGGCCTGGCCCGGCCGGGGCCGACGCGGCGGGACAACCGGGCGGTGCACGCGATGGCCCGGATCCTGCTGCACGGCCGGATCGACAACGTGCAGACCTCGTGGGTCAAGCTCGGCGACGCCGGGACCACCGAGGTGCTCAACGGTGGCGCGAACGACGTCGGCGGCACGTTGATGGAGGAGACGATCAGCCGGATGGCCGGATCGGAGCACGGTTCGGAGCGCAGCGTCGAGGAACTGCACGAGCTCGCGGCTCGGGCGGGGCGCACCGCGCGGCAGCGCACTACGACGTACGGACGAGTGGGTCAGGTCCAGCTCGGCATCAGCGCTGTTTGAGGCACTGACTGCTCCATTTGAGTGTGATTCAGGTCTCGTGATGACGCTAGGTGGGACCGGTCGGCGGCCGGTCCCACCGCTCACCTGCGACGTCAGTGATCAACAACCCGGGCGAAAACTGCTGAGGTCCGGAAAATATGATCACCATGTCGTGGTTGGTTTACGCAAGGCAACCGCGATCGCATCAGGCGGTCGGTACTGTCCGCCACCGGACCACACGAGTAGATGGCCCCTAAAGGGTCACTTTCGCAGGGAGGCACGCTCTTGCGTAGCCGAATATCTCGCGTGATCAGGCGAGCTCTCGCCCCCGGCGCCGTTGCCGCAGCGCTCCTGCCGGTGACCGCGGGGCTCGCCGAAGCCCAGTCCGAGGCCGTCATCGTGGCGGCGCCGTCGATGGACTCGCTCGGCCCGGTCGGCCTGAGCGCCGTCGTGCTCGGCGTCGCCGGCATGGTCGTCGGAGTCTTCCGCAAGAAGAAGATCCAGCCGGAGAACCAGCGCAAGGGTTGAACCCGGTCCCGCGCGCGGGGCGGCACTTGCGAGAATCGGCTTCGTGAGCAGCGACAGCCCCGCAACCCAGACCAGCGAACAGTCCGAGGGCCGGCCCCGCGTCCTGTCCGGGATCCAGCCGACGGCCGACTCCTTCCACCTCGGCAACTACCTCGGCGCCCTGCGGGAATGGGTCACCATGCAGGACACCTACGAGTGCTTCTACAGCGTCGTCGACCTGCACGCCATCACCGTCGAGCAGGACCCCGAACTGCTCCGGCAGCGCACCCGGCTGTCCGCCGCCCAGCTGCTCGCCCTCGGCATCGACCCCGACCGCTCCGCGCTGTTCGTGCAGAGCCACGTCCCGGAGCACGCGCAGCTGTCCTGGGT
The DNA here is from genome assembly GCF_035320975.1 of Saccharopolyspora mangrovi. Classification (NCBI taxonomy): domain Bacteria; kingdom Bacillati; phylum Actinomycetota; class Actinomycetes; order Pseudonocardiales; family Pseudonocardiaceae; genus Saccharopolyspora; species Saccharopolyspora mangrovi. The sequence continues at coordinate 5,356 of NZ_JAWLNX010000046.1, forward strand.
GCTGGAGTGCATGGCCGGGTTCGGCGAAGCCGGCCGGATGACCCAGTTCAAGGACAAGTCCGCCCGCCAGGAGGCCGACCACGTCAGCGTCGGCCTGTTCACCTACCCGGTCCTGCAGGCCGCCGACATCCTGATCTACCAGGCGGACGCGGTCCCGGTCGGCGAGGACCAGCGCCAGCACCTGGAGCTCACCCGCAACCTCGCGCAGCGCTTCAACTCCCGCTTCGGCACGACCTTCACCGTTCCGGCGGCGCACATCCCGAAGGACACCGCCAAGATCTACGACCTGCAGGACCCGACCGCCAAGATGAGCAAGTCGGTCCCCAGCGGCGTCATCGAGCTGATGGAGGACCCGAAGCGCTCGGCGAAGAAGATCCGCTCGGCCGTCACCGACACCGAGCGCGAGATCCGCTACGACGTCGACAACAAGCCCGGCATCTCCAACCTGCTGGCGATCTACTCCGCGCTGACCGGCCAGAGCATCGCCGAGCTCGAAACCTCCTACGAGGGGCGCGGGTACGGCGACCTGAAGAAGGAGCTCGGCGAGGTCGTGGTCGAGTTCGTGACGCCGCTGCAGGAGGAGGTCAACACCTACCTCAACGACCCGGCCGAGCTGGACAAGGTCCTGCACCAGGGCGCGGAGAAGGCCCGCGAGGTCACGACCCGGACCCTGCAGACCGTGTTCGAACGGGTGGGATTCCTTCCTCCGCTGCGCTGAAGTGATCAACTGCGGGTAGCCTGCCACCGTTCGGGGGGAGGCGCACCTTGGCGGATCAACAGGAGCAACCGGGCCGCCTGGCCCGGTTGCGGCAGCGGCACGAGTGGCTCGACAGACTGATCCGGGCCTTCGGCCGCTACCAGCAGCAGTACGGCGACTACTACGCCGCCGCGATCACCTACTTCAGCGTGCTGGCCCTGGTGCCGCTGCTGATGATCGGGTTCGCCGCAGCCGGTTTCGTGCTGCGCGGCAACCCCGACCTGCTGGCGAACCTGCGGGAATCGATCACCTCGGCGGTCCCCAGCCCGGCGATGAGCGACATGCTCAACCGGGTCGTCGACCAGGCCATCAAGCAGGCGGGCGCGGTCGGGATCATTGGTCTGCTCACCGCCCTGTACTCCGGGCTGGGCTGGATGACGAACCTGCGCGAAGCGCTGACCGCCCAGTGGACGCAGATCCCCGACCCGCAGCCGATGCACAAGCGGATGGCCTCCGACCTGGTGTCGCTGATCGGGCTGGGCCTGGCGATGGCGCTGTCGTTCGGCATCAGCGCGCTCGGCGGCGGCGTCGGGCGGCTGCTGCTCGGCGCGGTCGGCTTCGGGGACAGCGCCTTCGCGGGCATCGCGCTGCGGGTGCTGTCGATCCTGCTGTCGCTGCTGGCCGGGTGGCTGGTGTTCGTGTGGGTGCTCGCCCGGCTGCCGCGCAAACCGGTGACGTTGCGCAGCGCCATCTGGGGCGCGCTGTTCGCCGCCGTCGGCTTCGAGCTCCTCAAGCAGGTCGGCGTCATCTACCTGAACACGGTCACGAACTCGCCCGCCGGGGCGGCGTTCGGCCCGATCCTGGGTCTGCTGGTCTTCGCGAACCTGATGTCGCGCTTCGTCCTGTTCGTGACCGCCTGGACGGCCTCGGCCAGCGAGAACCTGGAGCCCGCTCCCGTCCCCGCCCCGGGCCCGGCCGTCATCCGCCCCGCGGTCCGGGTCCACCGCCGGGCCAGTCCCCGCGCCACGGCAGGCCTGCTCGGCCTCGGTGTCGCAGCCGGCTGGTTGCTGCGCAAACCCCGCATCGGACGCTCCAAGGACAGCTGACCCGAGCGCCCCGAGGTGGGGAGGTCTCCACTGAAACCTCCCCACCCGGAGCCGCTCAGGGGTGTTCGGCGCTCTCGGCCGAGGCCCGCCGCCGGGCTTGGGCCAGCTGGGCTCGGCGCCTGCGGAGCAGGACCGCCCCGGCGACCGCGACCAGGGCGATCGCCAGCAGCACCAGCGGGCCGGTGAGGGTGCCGAAGAACGACGAATCGCGGACGCCCTCTCCCGCGGGCGGGGGCATGTCGGCGCGGGCCGCCGGGGCCACCTCCGGCGCGCGCGGCGAGGTCGTCACCAGCTCACCCACCACGGTGCCCCGGGGCAGCGAGAAGCCGTAGTCGAGCAGCGCCATCGCCTGGTGCGACAGCCGCACCGGGGAGTTCTCGCCGCGCACCATCACCGCCACCAGGCGGCGTCCGTCGCGCTGGGCGGAGCCGATGAAGGTGTGCCGGGCGTCGTCGGTGAAGCCGGTCTTGCCGCCCAGGCCACCGGGGTAGTTGCGCAGCACCTGGTTGTCGCTCCACAGCTGGAACGGCGGCTGCCCGGGAGCGCCGGGCAGGAACATCATCGGCGTGGCGATGGCGTTGGCGAACGCGGGCTCGCGCATCGCCATCCGGAAGACGGTGGCCAGGTCGTAGGCGGAGGTGCTCATCCCGGCACCGTCCAGGCCGGACGGTGTCGCGGCGCGGGTGTCCAGGGCGCCGATCTCGGCGGCCAGTGCGTTCATCTTCTCCAGCGTCGCCGGGACCCCGCCCATCTTGACGGCCAGCGCGTGCGCGGCGTCGTTGCCGGAGCCCATCAGCATCGCCTGGAAGACCTGGCCGACGGTGTAGGTCATCCCGGGCAGCAGGCCGATGCGGGTGCCCTCCTGGTTGGCGTCCTCCTGGGTGGCCACCAGGGTGTCCTCGAGCTTGAGCTCGCGCAGCGCGGTGAGCGCGGTGAGCACCTTGATGGTGGAGGCCGGGCGCTGCCGGGCGTGGGCGTCCTTGGCGGCCAGGACCTCGCCGGTGTCGAGGTCGGCCAGCACCCAGCCGGCCGCGGCGTTGGCCACGTCCGGTGGTGGGGCGGGCTGGTTCGGCGCGGTCAGCAGCGCGCAGTCGGCCATCCGGTCACCGCCCACCGGCGTCTCCGGCACCGGGATCGGGGTCGGTGCGGGCTGACCGGGCGGCGGCACCTCGGAGGTGTCGACCGGCGGTGGTGGTGCCTCGGCGTTCGGGCACGCGGGCGCTTGCGCGGCGGCGGGGGCGGTGGTCAGCAGTGGCAGGGTGACGAGCAGTGCGGCGAGAACCGGCCAAAACGGTTTTTTCGCACGGGATTTCGCCGAACGGTGAGGACGCGGAGGCACACGGGAGAGGTTAACGGGTCAGGTCCATGAACGTCCGCCGCGTAGCCGACCCGGGACCCCGCGTGAGGCCGGTAACAGCGGATACTCGGGGGCGTGACGATTTCTCGCCGAGTTGCGCTGTTCCTGCTGGCCTTCGGGGTCTGGTCCTACCTGCTGTGGCCGACGTTCATGCGCAACATCTGGAACAGCGACCGCTCCTGGGCGCAGGGCAGCCCCACGGCCTACCTGATCGTCCACCTGGTCATCGCCGTGGTCTCCCTCGTCCTGGGCACCATCATCGGCGTCCTCGGCTGGAAGGCCTACCGAGCCACACGCCCCTGACCAGCTCCTTTCGAATTTCGCGCGAAATTCGACTCCCCTTCGTGAGGCTCGAACTTCGCGCGAAATTCGAAAAGGGCCCTGGACGTGACGACGGCGCCCACCCCCGGTGGGGGATGGGCGCCGTTCGCGTTCGTGCTCGGTCAGCGGCGGCGGAACATCAGCGCGCGCTTGACCTCCTGGATCGCCTTGGTGACCTGGATGCCACGCGGGCAGGCGTCCGTGCAGTTGAAGGTCGTGCGGCAGCGCCACACGCCGTCGACGTCGTTGAGGATGTCCAAGCGCTCCTCAGCGGCCTCGTCGCGGCTGTCGAAGATGAACCGGTGCGCGTTGACGATCGCGGCCGGGCCGAAGTAGTTGCCGTCCGACCAGTACACCGGGCACGACGTGGTGCACGCCGCGCACAGGATGCACTTGGTGGTGTCGTCGAAGCGCTCCCGCTCGGCGACCGACTGGATCCGCTCCCGGGTGGGCTCGTTGCCGGTGGTCATCAGGTACGGCTTGACCGCGCGGTAGGCCTCGAAGAACGGCTCCATGTCGACGACCAGGTCCTTCTCCAGCGGGAGGCCCTTGATCGGCTCGATGGTCAGCGTCGTCTCGCCGTCCTTGTTGAGCATGTCCTTCATCAGGACCTTGCAGGCGAGCCGGTTGACGCCGTTGATCCGCATCGCGTCCGAGCCGCACACGCCGTGCGCGCAGGACCGGCGGAACGTGAGCGTCCCGTCGACGTACCACTTGATGTAGTGCAGCAGGTTGAGCACCCGGTCCGACGGCAGCGCCGGGATCCGGTACGACTCCCAGTGCGGCTCGTCGTCCTGCTCCGGGTTGTAGCGGAGCAGCTTGACGGTGACCATCACCGCGTCGTCCGGGATCGGCGGGGCGTCGTCCGGCAGATCAGACGCTGCGGCGTGGTCCTTGTTTTGCGTGGTGGCGGCAGTCATCAGTACTTACGCTCCATCGGCTGGTACCGGGTGACGGTGACCGGCTTGTAGTCCAGGCGGATGTCGGCCTGGAACCCGGTCAACCCGAGCGGCGCGTTCGGATCTTCGGACTCGGGCAGCACCTTGTACTGCATGCTGTGCCGCATGAAGTTGGTGTCGTCCCGGGAGGTGTAGTCCTCGCGGGCGTGACCGCCGCGGGACTCCTTGCGGGCCAGCGCCGCGTTGACCAGGGCTTCGGCCAGGTCGAGCAGGAAGCCCAGCTCGATGGCCTCCAGCAGGTCGGAGTTGTACCGCTTGCCCTTGTCGTGCACGGCGATCCGGCCGTAGCGCTCCTTGAGCGCCTGCACGTCCGACAGCGCCGTCTTCAGCGTCTCCTCGGTGCGGTACACCGACGCGTTGGCGTCCATCGTCTGCTGCAGCTCGGTGCGGATGGTCGCGACCCGCTCGCCACCGGTGTTGGTGCGCAGGTGGCTGACCATGCCCTCAACCATCTTGGCCGGGTCTTCCGGGATCTCCACGAACTCGTGCTCGTGGGCGTACTCGGCGGCGGCGATGCCCGAGCGGCGGCCGAACACGTTGATGTCCAGCAGCGAGTTGGTGCCCAGGCGGTTGGAGCCGTGCACCGAGACGCAGGCGCACTCACCGGCGGCGTAGAGGCCGGGGACCACGTTCTCGTTGTCCCGCAGCACCTCGCCCTCCACGTTGGTGGGGATGCCGCCCATCGCGTAGTGCGCGGTCGGGTAGACCGGCACCGGCTCCTCGGTCGGCTCGACACCCAGGTAGGTGCGGGAGAACTCCATGATGTCCGGGAGCTTGGACATCAGCAGCTCTTCACCGAGGTGGGTGACGTCGAGGAGCACGTAGTCCTTGTTCGGACCCGCACCGCGACCTTCCAGCACCTCCAGGGCCATCGAACGGGCGACGATGTCGCGTGGCGCGAGGTCCTTGATGGTCGGTGCGTAGCGCTCCATGAAGCGCTCACCGCTGGCGTTGCGGAGGATTCCGCCCTCACCCCGGACGCCCTCGGTGATGAGGATGCCCAGGCCGGCCAGGCCGGTCGGGTGGAACTGGTAGAACTCCATGTCCTCCAGCGGCAGGCCCTTGCGGTAGATGATGCCCATGCCATCACCGGTGAGGGTGTGCGCGTTGGAGGTGGTCTTGAAGACCTTGCCGAAACCGCCGGTGGCGAACACGACGGCCTTGGCGTGGAAGACGTGGATCTCGCCGGTGGCCAGCTCGTAGGCGATGGCGCCGGTGCAGACCTGCTGGCCGTCCGCGCCCTCGCTCATCATCACGTCGAGGACGTAGAACTCGTTGTAGAACTCCACGCCGTGCTTGACGCAGTTCTGGTACAGCGTCTGCAGGATCATGTGGCCGGTGCGGTCCGCGGCGTAGCAGGCCCGGCGGACCGGGGCCTTGCCGTGGTCGCGGGTGTGGCCACCGAAGCGGCGCTGGTCGATCTTGCCCTCAGGGGTCCGGTTGAACGGGAGCCCCATCTTCTCCAGGTCCAGGACCGCGTCGATGGCCTCCTTGGCCATGATCTCCGCGGCGTCCTGGTCGACCAGGTAGTCACCACCCTTGATCGTGTCGAAGGTGTGCCACTCCCAGTTGTCCTCTTCGACGTTGGCCAGCGCCGCGCACATACCGCCCTGCGCCGCACCGGTGTGCGAGCGGGTGGGGTAGAGCTTGGTCAGCACGGCGGTCCTGGCGCGCTGGCCGGACTCGATGGCCGCGCGCATCCCGGCGCCACCGGCGCCGACGATGACCACGTCGTACTTGTGGAATTGCATGGTCGCCTCCTCGGGCTGTGGCGGGACCCGCGATCGGCAGCCAACACCTGCCACTGCGAGCGGCCTCGCCACGCTGTGGTCTCTGCGGCGCTAGCCGATGTTCGGGTCGAAGGTGAAGATCACGAAGCTGCCCAGACCCACGGTCAGCAGGACGGAGACGTACAGCAGCATCTTCAGCCAGAAGCGTGTGCCGTCTTTTCGGGAGTAGTCGTTGATGACGGTACGAAGACCGTTGCCGCCGTGCAGGCCGGCCAGCCACAGCATCGTCAGGTCCCAGAACTGCCAGAACGGGGAGGCCCAGCGACCCGCCACGAAGGCGAAGTTGATCTTGTGGACGCCGCCGTCCAGGAACAGCATGATCAGCAGGTGGCCCAGCACCAGGAACAGCAGGACCACGCCGGACAGGCGCATGAACAACCAGGCGTAGAGCTCGAAGTTGTTGCGGCGCGCGGCGGGCCGGCTCGGGGTGCGCGGCTTCTCCACGGCGAGAGGTGCGTCGGTGACGGACATTGGCGCTTAACCCCCGAAGATTTCCGTGACGGCGCGGGTGAGCATGCTGATCGCGGCCGGAACCATCAGGACCAGCCAGAGCGCGATCACGGTCCAGAGCATCGGCTTCTGGTACTTCGTGCCCTGCGACCAGAAGTCGACCAGCATGACTCGGATGCCGTTGAACGCGTGGAAGAGCACTGCGGCCAGCAGCCCGAGTTCGAACAGGATCATCACTGGGTGCTTGTAGGTCTCGATGACCGTGTCGTACGCGTTGGGCGACACCCGGACGAGGGCCGTGTCCAGGACGTGCACGAACAAGAAGAAGAAGGTGAGTACGCCCGTGATCCGGTGGGCGACCCACGACCACATGCCCAGATCGCCGCGGTAGAGACGCCCCTTGGCGCGCACGGTTTCGGTGCGCGTCGGTGCGTCGGCCGCGGAGGCGGTGGTGCTGGCCATGGTGGAAGGCCTCCAACCTCGCTGGTGGACTGACGGCCCCGCGTTCGGGAACAGGGGCGGCCGGCCCCGAGTTGCAGTTGGTCCCAAACGATGTTGGGTGCACGCCCGTCACCGGCCACGAACTGGGGCCTTGACGAACTGGATGCTAGACCCGACTAATCGCCCCGGCCTACTCGCCTGAGCCGTCTGTGATCGACCAGACAAGCGGTGCGTGCCGGTTAATCGAGTAAGAAATCATTTTGTGACACGTGAGCAATGCTCAAGCAGCAGCGTCAAGCCTTAATTTCGAGAGTCACGTCACCGGCTGACGTGCACCGTGTTCTGAGCGTGAGATCCACCCGAAAGTGGATCTTCGCCGGGCGCCGCGATCCCCGCTGATCCGAGGTGCGGCCGGGGGTGGCGCGGTGGCCTCGAACGAAAGGGGAACGGCATGCGGCGAACGCCGACTCATCGACGGCGCTCGGGTGCCGGAGCGCGGCGCAGGGGCGTCGCAACGGTCGCGTTGCTGCTCACCGGTGCGATGGCGCTGGCGGGCTGCGCGAAGGACACCGGCGCGGGCGGGAGCAGCGCCGACGGGGGGAGCGGGCCGTGCCAGCTGAGCGCGCCGCCCGCGGGAGCCGCCGCTCCGACCAGCTCGACGACCCAGCAGCTGCCGCCGCCGAACGCGAGCGCGATGCGGGTCGGTCTGGCCTTCGACATCGGCGGGCGCGGGGACGCCTCGTTCAACGACGCCTCGGTGGCGGGCTTGGACAAGGCCAAGGTCGACATGGGCCTGGGCGAGAGCAAGGAGCTCGACGCGGGGGCCGGTGAGCCCGAGGACGCCAAGCAGACCCGGCTGCGCCAGCTCGCGCGCGAGGGCTTCAACCCGGTCATCGCCGTCGGCTACGCCTACGCGGACGCGCTCAAGATCGTCGCGCCGGAGTTCCCCGGCACCAAGTTCGCCATCATCGACGAGCAGATCGACGGCGTGCCGAACGTGACCTCGCTGGTCTTCGCCGAGGAGCAGGGCTCCTTCCTGGCGGGCGTGGTGGCCGCGCACAAGTCGAAGAAGTGCCACGTCGGCTTCGTGGGCGGCGTGCAGACGCCGCTGATCCAGAAGTTCCAGGCCGGGTTCGAGGCGGGCGCCAAGGCCGCCGCCCCGGGGATCAAGGTCGAGAAGGAGTACCTGACCCCGGCCGGCGACTTCAGCGGTTTCCAGGACCCGAACAAGGGCTCCGAGGTCGCCACCGGCCAGCTGGAGGCGGGTGCCGACGTGATCTACCACGCGGCGGGCGCCTCCGGTAAGGGCGTGTTCGGCGCGGTCCAGGGCGCCGGCGCCCAGGCCATCGGGGTCGACTCCGACCAGTACAACCAGCCGACGGTGGCCGAGTACAAGGACGTCATCATCAGCTCGATGCTCAAGCGCATCGACCTGGCGGTCTACGACTACATCGCCGGTGTCGCGCGCAACGACCTGAGCACGGTGCCGAAGAAGTTCGACGTCGCCATCGACGGGGTCACCTACTCGGCCTCGGGCGGCAAGATCGACGACCTCAAGCCCACGCTCGACGCCTACAAGGCCGCGATCGCCGGCGGCCAGATCAAGGTCCCGGAGCAGCCCTGATCGTCGGCTGTACCGCCCCTGAGCAGTGATGATGGAGGGCGCCTCGCTCCCACCGCGGGTGCGTGCGAGGTGCCCTCCACCGCTCCGGGTTGGCGTTTTCGCGCCAAGGCGGCCGGTCTCGCGCCGAAACCGTCCATTGTTGATCGTCCATCTGGTCCGCTGCCGGTGGAGACGAGTCCTGGAGCACCATGAGCACCTCTGCCGAACCGGAACCCGGCGGCCCACCGGCCGTCGAGCTGACCGGCATCACCAAGACCTTCCCCGGCGTCGTGGCGAACTCCGACGTGAACCTGACCGTCCGCGCGGGCGAGGTGCACGCGCTGTGCGGTGAGAACGGGGCCGGCAAGTCGACCCTGATGAAGATCCTCTACGGGATGCAGGCACCGGACTCGGGAACCATCCGGGTGCGCGGCGACGAGGTCTCCTTCCGCACCCCTGCCGAGGCCATCAAGGCCGGGATCGGCATGGTCCACCAGCACTTCATGCTGGCCGACAACCTGACCGTGCTGGAGAACGTCGTGCTCGGCGCCGAGAGCGCCCACGGCATCGGCGCCGAGGCGCGTCGCCGGGTGCGGGAGCTGGCCGAGAAGGCCGGGTTCGAGCTGCGGCTGGACGTGCTGGTGGAGCGCCTGGGCGTGGCCGAGCGGCAGCGGGTGGAGATCCTCAAGGTGCTCTACCGGGGCGCGCGGATCATCATCCTCGACGAGCCCACCGCCGTGCTGGTGCCGCAGGAGGTCGACGAGCTGTTCGCGACCCTGCGCACCATGCGCGAGCAGGGCTTCACCTTCCTGTTCATCTCGCACAAGCTCGACGAGGTGCGCAGCATCGCCGACACCGTCACGGTGCTGCGGCGCGGCACCACCGTCGGGACCGTGGCCGCGTCCGAGGTGACCAGCAGGGCCCTCGCCGAGATGATGGTGGGCAGCGAACTCCCGGTCCCCGAGCGCGGTCCGTCCACAGTGACCGAACGCGAAGTGCTCTCGGTTTCCGGACTTTCGGCCGCGGAGGCCGACCGGCCGGTGCTCGACGGCATCGAACTGGCCGTGCGCTCCGGCGAGGTCGTGGGCATCGCCGGCGTCGAGGGCAACGGCCAGACCGAGCTCGTCGAGGCCATCATGGGCATGCGGCCGGTGGCGTCCGGGCAGGTCAAGTTGGGTGAGCGGGACATCACCGGGCTCGGCACCCTCGCCCGCCGCGAGGCCGGGATCGGCTACGTGCCCGAGGACCGGCACCGCCAGGGCCTGCTGCTCGACGAATCCCTGTGGCAGAACCGCATCCTCGGCCACCAGACGCGACGCCCGGTCTCCCGCGGCCGCTGGCTGGACCGGCAGGGCGCCAAGGACGACACCCGGCGCATCGTCGAGCAGTTCGACGTCCGCACCCCGGGCATCGACGTCGACGCCGCCGCGCTCTCCGGCGGCAACCAGCAGAAGCTCATCATCGGCCGGGAGCTCTCCGGCGACCCGCAGCTGCTCATCGCCGCCCACCCCACCCGGGGCGTAGACGTGGGCGCGCAGGCGGGCATCTGGGAGCACCTGCGCAACGCCCGGGCCGACGGGCTCGCGGTGCTGCTGATCTCGGCCGATCTGGACGAACTCATCGGCTTGTCCGACACCATCCGGGTCATGTTCCGCGGCCGTCTCGTGGCCGAAGCCGACCCGCGCACCGTCACGCCGGAACAGCTCGGAGCTGCGATGACCGGAACGCAGGAGGCGATGTGAGGCACGCTCCCCTTCCTCCTCGCAGCGCCGACCGGGGTGCGGGGTGCCCCCGCAAGACGCAGGAGGCGATGTGAACACCTGGCGGGCGCGGTTGCTGCCGCCGGCCCTGGCGATCGTCTTCTCCGCGGTGCTGTGCAGCGCGGTGCTGCTGATCTCCGGCGCGAACCCGATCGCGACATTGCTGGAGATGGTCGCCCAGGTCGGCCGCGGCACGACCACCGTGGACATCATCAACACGGCGGGTGCGTACTACCTGGTCGCGATCGCCGCGGCGATCGGGTTCCAGATGAACCTGCTCAACATCGGCATCGAGGGCCAGTACCGGCTGGCGGCCTGCGTGGCCGCGATCGTGGCCGGAGCGGTGAGCCTGCCGTTCGGGCTGCACGCCGCGCTGGTCGTGGTCGTCGGCGCGGTCACCGGGGCCCTGTGGTGCGGGATCGCGGCGGTGCTCAAGGTCTACCGCGGGGTGTCCGAGGTGATCTCCACGATCATGCTCAACACCCTGTCCATCGGGCTGATCGCGTTCCTCGTGCGGGTCTTCGGTGAGATGCGCGGCAACAGCCAGGGCACCCAGATCATCCCGGACAGCGGGCTGGTGCCCGGCATCCCGCTGGGCGGTGCGGGGACCGTGTTCGGGCTGGTGCTGCTGGCCGTGCTGGTCGGCGTCGGGTACGCGCTGCTGATCGACCGCACCCGCTACGGCTTCGAGCTCCGCGCCTCGGGCCTCTCGCCCACGGCCGCGCGGGCGGGCGGGGTGAACTCCAAGCGCATGGTGCTGTCCGCGATGCTCATCTCCGGAGCCATCGTCGGGCTGGCCGGGCTGCCGGAGATCCTCGGCCGCGACCACACCTTCACCATCAACTTCCCGACCGGCTACGGCTTCGCGGGCCTGGCCATCGCGCTGCTGGGCAGGAACCACCCGCTCGGCGTCGCCTTCGGCGCGCTGCTGTGGTCCTTCCTGGACAAGAGCTCGTTGACGCTGGACAACATCGGCGTTCCGAAGGAGATCGTGACCATCCTGCAGGGAACCATCGTGCTGTCGGTGGTGGTCGCCTACGAGCTGGTGCGCCGCCGCGAACTGGCCGCCGAGCAGCGCCGCGTCGGCAAGGCCCTGGAAACCGCCGAACCCGTCGCCGCGAGCGGAGGTGAGCGGGCATGACCGCAGTGGTGGTGGACGAGATCCCTTCCGCCCGTCGTGGCGGGAAGACGATGCCTGGCTGGGCGCGGGTGCTGCTGTGGGTCGTGGTCGGGTTCGCCGCGCTGGCGATCACCTCGTACCAGACCGGGGTGCCGCAGCTGACCGGATCGGGGACCGTGCAGGCCGCCGTGCGGCTGGGCATCCCGATCCTGCTGGCCGCGCTCGGCGGCCTCTGGGCCGAACGCGCCGGCGTGATCAACATCGGTCTCGAAGGCATGATGATCATGGGCACCTGGGGTGGCGCCTGGGCCGGCTACCAGTGGGGGCCGCTCGCCGGCCTGATCGCCGCGGCCGTGTTCGGCGGGCTCGGCGGACTGCTGCACGCGATCGCAACGGTGTCCTTCGGCGTCAACCACATCGTCTCCGGTGTCGCGATCAACCTGCTCGGAGCCGGTACCGCGAAGTACCTGTCCACGCTGATCTTCGAGCCGATCTCGCAGAACCCGAGGCAGTCGCCCCCGGTGCCGAAGTTCGACACCTACTCGATGCAGCCGCTCGCCGGTTGGCTCCAGCAGCTGGAGGACGTGCAGCGGGTCGGCATCTCCGACGTCGCGGGCATCCTCGGCGGCCTGGTCTCCGGCGTCTCGCCGCTGACGATGCTGGCCTACCTGCTGGTCCCGGTCAGCTACCTGGTGCTGTGGCGCTCGCCGTTCGGGTTGCGGCTGCGCTCCTGCGGGGAGAACCCGATCGCGGCCGAGTCGCTGGGCGTGAACGTCTACCGGTACAAGTACCTCGCGGTGATCATCTCGGGTGCGCTGGCGGGCATCGGCGGTGCCGCGCTGATCCTCAACCCCGGCCAGGCCGGGTACCTCGAAGGCCAGACCAACAACCGCGGCTACATCGGCCTCGCCGCGATGATCTTCGGCAACTGGCGGCCCGGCGGACTGCTCGGCGGCGCCGCCCTGTTCGGCTACTCCGACGGACTGCAGCTGCGCAACGGCGAGACCAGCGTGCACGCCCTGTTCTACGGCGCCACTCTTCTCCTCGTAGTGGTCGCGGCGCTGCAGATCTGGCGGCGGAACTGGCTGGCCGCGGGGATCTCGCTGGTCGCGGCGGCGGCGATGTACTCGGTCTACTGGTTCACCGACCAGCTGCCCGAGGAGCTCACCGCCTACACCCCGCACCTGGTCACGCTGGTCGTGCTCGGCGTGGCCGCGCAGCAGCTGCGACCACCGGAAGCCAACGGCCTGCAGTACCGGAGGGGGATGGAGTAGGTGGACGTCGACTGGGACTCCTTGCGCGCCAATGCCGTCGAGGCCGCCGCGCTGGCCCACTGCCCGTACTCCGGGCTGCAGGTCGGCGCGGCCGCGCTGTGCGACGACGGACGTGTGGTGACCGGCTGCAACGTCGAGAACGGTTCCTACGGCGTGACGTTGTGCGCCGAGTGCACGATGGCCGGTCAGCTGCACCTGACCGGAGGCGGCCGGTTCGTCGCCGTCGCCTGCCGCAGCGGCACCGGTGACCTGCTCATGCCGTGCGGCCGCTGCCGCCAGATCCTCCAGGAGCTGGGCGGCTCCGACTGCCTCGTCGACACCCCGCGCGGAGTCCTCCCCATGCGCGAAGTCCTCCCGGACGCCTTCGAACTCTGACCCCGAACACCGCGAACTCCGGCCGCCGAGGCCTCTGCACCTCGCCCCGGCCGGTCCCGAAAGGACGCGATTTCAATGAGGTGTTCTCAGTAGGGGTTAGGGCAGGCGGCCGTGTTCGTGGTGGGTGAGTACGAGTGCGGCTTGGACGATGCGGCCGATTTTGCGGGGGCTGGTGGTGAAGTGGCGTAGTGCTTGCCAGCGTCCGGTCAGGAGGGCGAAGGCGCGTTCGCCGGGAGCGCGCAGGCTGCGCAGGAGCTGGTTGTAGGTGTGGTTGTCGGTGGTGAGTGGGCTGCCGGGGTGTTTCTTGGAGCGTTTGA
>NZ_JAWLNX010000047.1:0-17588 GCF_035320975.1 Saccharopolyspora mangrovi
CTACATCGCCCTCGGTATTTCCGGTGCGATCCAGCACCGGGCGGGCATGCAGACGTCCAAGACGATCGTCGCGGTGAACAAGGACCCGGAGGCGCCGATCTTCGAGATCGCCGACTACGGCGTCGTGTGGATATCAGCTGAGGCGAGACTACGGTCTCGCCTCAGTCGCTCTAGGGCCGCTTACGCTGCTCCCGCGCCCGGCACTTCGACAACACCAAGGCCCCAGCTGCACCTTACCGACGCGTCGGTCAGCACACCGGACGCGCTGGCCTGCGGTGCCGCGAGTGCTGCTTCCGACGGGAGCTCTTCATTCTCCCAGTCCGGGCCGAGGTAGACGATCACCAACCCGTTCGCGCGAAGATAGTCGACCACATCCTCGTCGCCGCCACCGGTGAGCCCGGCCAACCGGGATCGCAGCCCCTCAAGTAGGTGTTCCTCCCTGACATAGACACTCTTGAGACCCGGCGCCTCGGCCCGGGCGCTGGTGCGGCCATGCCGACAGCGGTAACCGGCGCGGTTGTGTGCCCAGTGCGAGTCGAATCGCCGATCACATGCCCCACACACCACAAGCCCCGCGAACAGATACGTCCGGGTCCCGCCGTCCTGAGATCTCCTCGCCGCCCGGATGCCCTGCACCGAACGAAACATCTCCTCATCCACGAGCGCCGCATGGGCGGGCGCGTCCGACACCGCCCACTCCCCTGCGTTCGTGCGGCGCCCCGCGCCGCCGGCACCTCGCGCCGCCCCAGGACCCTGGACCGTGCCGGTGCGGTTCCACACCTGCCGCCCCGTGTAACGCGGGTTCTCCAGAATCCCCGCCACAGTCAGTGTCCGCCACGCCCGCCCCGAACGATGCCGATTCCGCTCCGGATCCGCACCCGACGGACACACCACCCCACGATCGTTCAGCTCCCGCGCGATGCCGGCAATGCTCCGCAATCGGACGCGGGCCCACATCAACAAGCCGATACCCATACGGCGGCCTCCCACCCAAAAACCGCCCCTGCACACACGCCTGCGTGCGCATCGCCGCCAACACCCGATGCCGCGACCGCACCGCCTCACGCCGCGACTGCGAACCCAACAACACCATCAACGCCCGATGCTCCGGATCCCCCAGCTCCACCGGACCATCCGCCTCCGGCAACCACAGCCGAATACCCCGCTCGGCCAGCACCGCCATCACCTCGCGGAACTGATTCCCGCAAAACGCCCGTTCATACTTGCCCACGATCACCGCATCGAAACCACAATCCGAACTCCCCGCCGCGGCCAGCAGAGCAGCGGCCGCCGGTCGTTTCCACCAGGAGCACCGGCGTGAACAGCCCTCATCGAAAAACTCCTCCACAACCACCCCACGCCCGGCGATCGTGGCCTCGGCAACCTCACGCTGCCACGCCAGCGACGTCTCCCAATGCTGAAACTCCCTCGTCGACATCCGACCATAAAACGCAAACCGCAACCCCACCCCACCACGCCCACTCCCCCGACACCGTGTCCGACGACGACCCGATATTCCGAATGACCCCGTCTCCATCACAACGCACCTCACATCCCGAACTGACCGACCAGCCCTGGAACGCCGGCGCACCATCCTTATGACGGCACCCGCAGCCACAACCACCCAAATAGCCGCAACCTCACACCCCGCCAACCCCACACAGCCGACTGCCAAGCCCTGCCGACTGTCCAGCACTGACAGCAACACACCCACTCCGAGGAACACCGGGCACGGCGCGCGACTAGACGACAACCGTGACAGCAACACGCCGACAAACCGCGCGCGACACACCCCACACACACCGACGCATACTCGCCCCACGACCGCGACACCGCCTGCTACAGTTCTGGTGTGATTTCACCAAACACGGGAAATCGCACGCACTTGCGGGATCGAGTCTCGGACACTCTTTTACCCCACGGGTCTTTCGGCTCCGTGGGGTTTCGCATCTCTAGGTGCTGCCTTGTCTTGGCGGGGCTCGGTGGGGTTCAGCTCGATCCCGAGGGACATCTGCCCAGGTTTGACCAGTTGCCCTGGAGCCGCGGGGCTGGCACCGGCTTGATCTTCCAGTTTCTGTGGCCGCACACGACTTCCAGCCCCACCCTGTAGGGATATTCACCGATCTCGGTTCACGCGTCGTCATCGGGTGGTTCCCATCCTTGCTGGCTGAGCAGCCCGGGTAAGGCGTCCCGGAGATGGTCCTCACGGACATAGACATTCCGTGGCGCCTGATCGGGCCGCGGTGTGGCGGTGGTGTAGCCATGACGACAGCGATACCCCGCGCGGCGGTGCACCCAGTGCGCGTCCATCCGACGACCACACTCGCCACACACCACCAGCCCGGCCAACGCATACCTGCGCGTCTCATCGGTCTTCGTGGGCCGCGCGGCCCGTACCCGTTGAACGTCGTCTCATTAACCAACGGCATATGGGACAGGCGCTCGGATACTTCCCACTCCTGCACCGAGTTCGCACGCACCACACCTGAACCGCGCCCGCCGGCCCGTCCCCCTGGACCGTGGCCCTTCGTGGTTTGCCGGTTCCAGACCTGCCGACCCGTATACCGCGGATTCTCCAAAATCATCCCGACAGTGCGGGCAATCCACCCCTCGCCAGCCCGGTGCGGATTCCGGGCCTGATCCGCCTCTGCCGGACACGCCACACCACGCTCGTTGAGCTCCCGCGCCACCCAGCCCTCGCGGACGCTCCGCGGTAGGAGTACCGCCCTTTTCGTCGGCTCCTAGCCTGGTCGCTGTGGTGCCGCTTTCGCGGGTCTTTAAGCCTTCCGTCTCGAATCACCAGTCGTGGACGGTGCCGTCGAGCAGGCGGTTCACCGGGAGGTAGGCGGCCGTGTACGGGTGGTGCCCGGCGAGGTCCTCGTCGAGTTCCACGCCGAGGCCGGGATTGTTGCCGGGGTGGAGGAAGCCGCGGTCGAACGTGTATGAGGTGCGGAAGGTCTCGAGCGTGAGGTCGCTGTGCGGCATGTATTCCTGGATGCCGAAGTTGTGGATCGCCAGGTCGATGTGCAGTGCGGCTGCCATGCCGATCGGTGAGACGTCGGTCGGGCCGTGGAGGCCTGAGCGAATTCCGTAGATGTCGGCGAAGTCGAGGAGCTTCTTCATGGCCGTGATGCCGCCGGTGTGAGTGGGGGCCGAGCGCACGTAGTCGATGAGGCGCTCTGTGATGAGCGTCTGGTAGTCGTAGACGGAGTTGAAGACCTCACCCGTGGCTAGGGGCGTGGTGCTGTGCTGCCGGATGAGCCGGAACGCTTCCTGATCCTCACCTGGCGTCGCGTCCTCGAGCCAGAGCAGGTCGTAGGGTTCGAGGGACTTCGCGAGGCGTGCGGCCTCGATCGGGGACATGCGGTGGTGACCATCGTGGAGCAGACGCAGCTCGGGACCGAACTCCTCCCGCACCTTCTCGAAGATCGACGGAACGTGCCGCAGGTATGCGGGCGTGTCCCAGTCCTCCTCCTCGGGGCGGGTGGCGGCGCTGCCGTCGGCGGCCCGGTGCGCGGGTTCGTAGTCGTACTTCTCCCCGGGCTTGGCTGTCGCGGAAACGCCGTACACGGAGTCGAGCCCGGGGACACCGGTCTGGATGCGGACTGCGGTGTAGCCCTCGTCCACGTAGCCGCGGATTGCCTGTGACAGTGCCGCGTAGTCGTTTCCGGAGGCGTGCGCGTAGACGCGGAGTTTGTCCCGGCTGGCACCGCCGAGCAGCTGATACAGGGGTACGCCGAGCTTCTTCGCCTTGATGTCCCACAGCGCCATGTCGACCGCAGCGATCGCCGCCATCGTCACTGGCCCGCGGCGCCAGTACGCGCCGCGGTAGAGGTACTGCCAGGTGTCCTCGATGCGATCTTCGTCCCGGCCGATGAGGGCGCTGGCGACGTGGTCCCGCAGGTACGAACCGGCGGCGAGCTCGCGTCCGTTGAGCGTGGCGTCTCCCCACCCGACGACACCGTCGGAGGTGACGATCTTGAGGGTGACGAAGTTGCGTCCGGGGCTGGTGATGATGACATCAGCGGTTGAGATGCTCACTGTGGTGGCTTTCCTTGTATGGTGCGTGGTCGCGGGACGAGTGGTGGGTGAGGGCACAACGCTGGCCAGCGGTGCCTCGGGTGCGGTGGACGCTGCAGTCCCCCGCACCCGAGGCGGTGACTGGGAATTCAGACCGCGTTGCGCGGGTCCTTGAGGTCTCGCCCGGCGACCTCGGGCATGAGCAACGTCCCGATGAGCGGGCAGATCGTGAAGATCCCGAGCATGATCGCGATCGGGATCCACGACCCTGACGCCGCGGCGACCCAGGCGGCCACGACGACGGGGCCAATTCCGGTGGCGACCATGGCTGCGATCTCGCGGACGACTCCGGTGGCGGCGTAGCGGTGGCGGGAGCCGAAGAGCTCGGGCAGCGTGAGGTTTTCGAGCGAGGCCAGTGCCATGACCGACACGTTGTGCATGACGATGTAGCCGAGGAACAGCTGCGGCACCTGTGCACCTGCGATCGCCATCATGGTCGGCACGATGAGAACCAGGGAAATGACGCTCATGACCTGGTACATGCGACGGCGGCCGAACCTGTCGCCGAGCGCACCGACGATCGGCACCGTGAGGAACGCGCACAGGGAGGAGACGATCACGACGCTCGTCCCCACCGAGGCGGACATCGCCAGCGTGACGGTGATGAACGAGACCATGTAGGTCTGCAGGATGCCCGAGTTCCCCGCCTGCCCGAAGCGCAGGAGGAACGCAGGCACCATGGCGCGCCACTTGTTCTGCTCGAGCGCCTCGAGCATCGGGGCGTCGTTCTCCTGCTCCGCCTTCTCCCGGATCTGCTCGGTCGTGAGCGCCACGCCGTCGTTGACGTGGGAGCTCTCCTCGAACACCGGGCTCTCCTTGAGCCGGTAGCGGACCCACACGGCGAACAGCAGGATCACGGCGCTGCCGAGGAACGGGATGCGCCATCCCCAGGCGAGGAGCTGTTCCTCGGAGAGCACGGCGACGAGGATGCCCCAGATCGCCGAGGCGCCAAGTGTGCCGCAGTTCGTGCCGAGGGCCACGAGCGAGGCGATGATGCCGCGGCGGTTGGTCGGTGCGTACTCGGCGAGCATGACGCCGGCCCCGGAGATCTCCGCTCCGGCTCCGAAGCCCTGCACGAGGCGGAGCACCGCGAGGAGGATCGGGGCGACGATGCCGATCGTGTGGGCCGTGGGCAGGGCGCCGATGAGTGTCGTCGCACCCCCCATGAGGGCAATCGTGATGAACAGGACCTTGGTGCGGCCCACCCGGTCACCGAGACGTCCGAAGTACCAGGCCCCGACGGGACGGGCCAGATAACCCACAGCGTAGGTGGCCATCGCGGACACGACCGCGAGTGCTGGGCTCTCCCCGACGAAGAAGAGCTGGCTGAACACCAGCCCGGCCGCCAGCGAGTACAGCTGGAAGTCCATGAACTCGAGCGCGGTGCCGAGCCAGCCGGACATCGCCGCGCGCACGAGGTCGCTGGTTTTGCGCTGGGCCGGAATGGTTTTCGTGCTGGTCGTCTCGGGTGGCTGCGGTGAAGTGGACATCGTTGTTCCTTCATCGGTGGTGGCACCGTCGGTGGCGCCGTCAATCGGGGGAAGAGGGCGGATTCAGAACTCGATGAGGACTTTGCCGGAGGCTGCGGAGTCCTTCGCGGTCGCGAACGCCTCGACCGCCTTGGTCGCGGGGAGGACGTGCGTGACGACGCCGGCGATCGAGGGGTTGGCGGCGAGCATGTCGACCGCCTCGTCGATTTCGGTGGAGAAGCGGAACGTGCCGCGCAGCTGCACTTCCTTCGACACCAGCGGGGAGAGGTTCACGCCGATAGACGTGTCGGCGAGCATCCCCACCTGCACGACGACGCCAGCGCGGTTCACCGAGGTGATCGCCTGGGTCAGCGACACCGGTGCGGCCGAGCACTCGAACACGACGGGGTACGCGGTCGCCGGGACGTCGTCGGTCCCGATGAGCAACGTCTCGTGCGCGCCGAGCGCGCGGGCACGTTCGAGAGCGGATTCCTGGATGTCGCCGACGGCGACGTGGTCGACGCCGCGGGCGACAAGTGCCGCGACGACGAGGAGACCGACGGGACCGGCACCGAGGACGAGAACGCGGTCACCCAGCTCGTCGCCGGCGATCGTGAGCGCGTGCAGCGCCACCCCGAGGGGTTCGGCCAGCGCCGCGTCCTTCAGGGGCAGTCCGTCGGGGAGTCCGCGGAGCATCTGCTTCTCGACGAGCACGCAGTCGGCTGCAGCACCCTGGCGGTGGGGCAGGTTCGCGGCGCTGCCGAGGTAGTCACCACCCGGCCACAGGTGGGGGCGGTCCGCGATGCCCTCCACCGGGGTGCCGTAGCGCGCTGGGTGCACGGTCACCGATGTGCCGGCTGCCCACTCACCGCTCGGGTCCGCCTCGACGGTCGCGGAGAACTCATGGCCCGGAGTGAAGGGCTCGCGCACGAGGTTCTCCCCGTTCCTCCCGTCGAAGTAGTAGTGCAGGTCCGAGCCGCAGATACCCACGTAACGCACGCGCAGCAGCACCTCGCCCTCCCCAGGTTCGGGGACGGCGACGTCCTCGAGGCGCATGTCCCCGGCACCGTGGATGAACAGGGCTTTCATCAGCGATTAGCTCCTGGTGGCTAGCGGGCGGAGGCAACGTTCTGCGGACTTCGCGCGATCCAGGCGATCCGATGCCGCATACGTCGATGTACGCCGACCGTTCATCGGCATTTCCTGTCTGAACCCCGAGGCTAAGCCAGGCATGAAAGACACTGCAAGGGTGTTGACAATCTTTGTACAACTATTTCAGGGTGATGCGTGCAGCCATGCTCCCCCCGTTCCGACACGGGACCTCGATCAGCAAGGAACCTCGATGAAGCACGCGTTTGACCTGTCCGGCAAGGTCGCCGCCGTCAGCGGCAGCACCAGGGGTATCGGCCGCTCCATCGCCCTCGGCCTGGCCGAAGCCGGAGCGGACGTCGCTCTGCTGCAGCGCTCCCTCAGCGACACCACGCCGCAGGAGGAGATCCGTCAGCTCGGACGCAAGTGCGAGATCATCGAGTGCGACGTCGAGAACCGCCAGCAGGTCAGGAACGCAGTCCCCGAAACGATCTCCCGACTCGGAGGCCTGCACATCGTGGTCCCCTGCGCCGGGATCCAACACCGCAGCCCCTCGGTCGACTTCCCCGAAGAGGACTGGGATCGCGTCATGCAGGTCAACCTCAAAAGCGTCTGGCTCTTGTGCCAGCAAGCTGGCCGCCACATGGTCGAGCAGGGCTACGGCAAGATCATCACCATCGGATCGGTGGCGTCGTTCCAGGGCGGATTCACCGTGCCCGCCTACGCTGCCGCCAAGGGCGGAATCGCGCAGTTGACCAAGGCGCTGGCCAACGAATGGGCCGGCCACAACGTCAACGTCAACGCACTGGTCCCCGGTTACATCGACACCGACATGAACACCGCGCTGGTCAGCAATCCGACACGCAGCGTCCAGATCTCAGAGCGCATCCCCGCGGCGCGGTGGGGCACACCGGACGACGTCAAGGGACCCGCCGTGTTCCTCGCATCGGACGCGGCAGCTTACGTCCACGGGCACCTGCTGGCCGTCGACGGTGGCTGGCTCGGCCGCTGATCCCCACGAGCATGAGCGGCCACCGCGTGATCTTCCGCTCCCCCGCAAACCACCTTGGGCACCACCCGGCAAACTCCTGCAACCCGGACCGCACCGCCATCCCGCGCACGGGCAGATCCCCGCGGAGCCATTCCTATCGGTCATGTCGGGCCCTTGGCATTGTCGATCTCTGCAACGGCGGTAGTGCTCGCTTATCGGACCCCAACACCTGAGGCCACCGTCGGCGGACAGCCTCACCCCCACCCCAAAGCCCTCTTGTACAACCTTGCACAATGGCTCTGACGCCAATGCCGCGACGAAGGAGCGCTCGTGCCTGCCACCCTCACCGACGTCGCCGCGCGCGCCGAGGTCTCGCTTGCCACGGCCTCCCGGGCGTTCAACGATCCGGATCGACTGGCGCCCGCCACTCGCCAACGCGTGCTGGCGGCCGCCGCCGAGTTGGGCTACGAGACCCCTATGGGCCCAGCGACCAGAACCATCGGCGTCGTCGTTCCCGACATGGCGAACGCGGTCTTCGCCTCGCTGCTCAGGTCCATACACGACCAAGCGTGGCATGGTCGGCACCAGCTGATGGTCACCAACACCAACGAGGATCCCTCCCGCGAACGTGAAGCACTCGATCGCCTAGCCGGTTCCACGAACGGCATCATCCTGTGTTCCCCTCGCTCGCCGGTCGATCAGCTCGACACGTTCGCCACCCGGACACCCATGGTGGTCGTCAACGGGATGATCGAGAAGGCGCCTTGCGTTCTGATCGGCGCGAACGACGGTATCCGCCAAGCCGTGGAGCACCTGCGCGCACTCGGCCACCAGCACCTGGCCTACGTCCCCGGCCCGGCCAGTTCATGGGCTGACCGGAATCGTCAGGACGCGCTGTCGGAGCGCTGTGCCGCCGAGGGCCTCCAGCTCACCGTCGTGGGCAACCAGGCCGCCTCAGTGTCCGGAGGCCTGGCGGCAGCCGCATCGGTGGTAGCCAGCGGGGCCACCGCGGTCGTCGCCTACAACGACCTGGTGGCCCTCGGCGTACGAGCGGGCGCGCAGAGCCTCGGCCGGCTCTGCCCCCAGCACCTCAGCGTCATCGGTATCGACGACCTGGACGTCTCCGCCGTGTCCGACCCCGCCCTGACATCCGTCCACGTAGGAATCGCCGAAGGCGGCACCCTCGCGGTCGACCTGCTGCTCGAGCAGATCGACGGCAGCGCGCGGCACGACGACGCCGTTCACATGGGCTCGCAACTGATCGTGCGCGGCTCAACCGGCGTCCCCGAGACAGTCCACGCCACGTAGTGCGTGCGCCGAGATTCCAACCACGAGGAGGTTTCACTGCCCCGGGGCTACCGTTTTCGGCCCGAGCTTCTGGGAGCGCACGAGGTCAGGCTTCCGACGCCGGACACACCACCGTCTGGGTGCCCGGCGTCGTAAGAACATGCCATGCGACACCGGCTGGTCGCGCTCGATCACGCGGGTGCGGGAGTGAATCCGCCGCCGACCTGGTATCCCAATCCGGCTCCGCTGCAGCGTTATTCGGGGCCGAACAACTTTCAAAGCCGAGCTGCGCGGCGACGAGCTCGTCCGAATGGTTCCGGACAAGGACGGCGCCAACGAGGGCCACGCCTGCGTCAAGGGCCGGTTCGCGTTCGGCTACGCCACGCACCCCCGGCCGAGTACACAGCCCCGTGATCCACGAGAAGATCACCGGCGAATGTCCAGGTCCGGGTGGCCCTGCATGCCACGATCATCGAGGGTTGAGTTTCTCCACGGTGTCCACGGTCTCGAGCCACTCCTGTCACTCGCCGGATGTCGACAGAGCGGAGGGCCCGTTCGGGTCGGCGTCGACTACGGGCAGTGTCGCGGGGCCTCTCCTCGTGCTCGCGCCAAGCGGTATGCCGCGAACATGTCCCACGTTGCCTGCCAGAGGCCCATGCGAATGGACGACTCGAAGGCGCGCCGACCAGAGAGCCCCGGTGCCTTGCCGCGGACGGCCTTGACTCGCGCCGGTCACCCCGACGACGTCACTCCGGCTTGATAAGCGCCGGTGAACAAGCCTCGCCCGCCACCCAGTCGTTGTAGAAGTCGGGCATCGCGGACGCACGCCCTTGGAAGTTGGGCTCCCGCTTCTCGAGGAAGGCCGCCACGCCCTCCTTGCCATCGCCGACGCTGGCCCAGAACATGGCAAGCGAGTCGATCCGATGCACCTCGCTGGGTGCGCCAGAGTGGCATTGCGCCGCACCATCTGGCGACTCAGAGCTACGGCAACGGGCGAACGACCCCGAGTCCAAGAGTCCGCAACCGCCACGGCCTGGGTCAACAAGCCCTCGCCGGGATGGACCTCATCGACCAGCCCGACCGCCCGAGCCTCCTCAACACCAAGGATGTCGGCGCGCAGGACCAGGTCGAGCGCCGCAGACGGGCCAACGAGCCGAGGCAGGTACCAGGTCGAACAGGCCTCCGGCACGATTCCGAGCCTGCCGAAGACCAGCCCGATACGAGCAGAGGCGGACATCAGACGACGGTCCATCGCCAGCGTCATCGTGGCGCCGATACCCACGGCCGCACCGTTCAGGGCGGCGATCACCGGCTTGCGGCAGTCGTGGATCGCCAACGTGCAACGCCCACCGGTATCACGGACCGCGGCAATGGCCGGATCGTCGAGGTCTGCCATGTCACCGAGGCAGCACTGCCCGGCCTCTTGGGCGACAGGGAGCGTCTTGGCTCGGTCTACTGGGCTGGGGCCGGCTTTGGCCCCCCTTTTGACTTCGGGCATGGGAACCGTCCACCGCAGCACGTGACCAGTCGATCAGCCCAGCCGCGTTCAGCTCGGCCAGCAGCACCTCGTACAACTGCTGCCACACGCCGACTTCGGTCCAGTCCCGCAACCGCCGCCAGCAGGTCATGCCCGACCCGTACCCGAACTCCTGCGGAAGGAACTCCCACGGCATACCCGTGTACAACACGAACAAGATCCCACACAGTGCCTTGCGATCGTCCACCCGCTTGCGACCAGGGTTGCGAAACCGCCGCTCGACCACCGGCAACAGCGGCTCGATCCGGTCCCACAGCCCGTCCTCGATCTCCCACGGCCTGCGCTGCGCCAACCCCAACCAGACGATCCCACGACGACCTCAAGATCAAAGGACATCCAAGCTCAATCTGTTAGGACCCCTAAGGCCCGACCACCATGGAGTCGACGACCCGGTGATGCCTCGTGTCGTAACCGAACAGCAGCCGCCGAGTATGGCAACGAACGCCACGCCGGTCATTGGTTCAAACCTCCACTCCTGGCGGTTTACGGGCCCGTACGGTGTGATGTTGTTTCATGCAGTTCGATGGCGTTGCCCGAGGGATCGCGCAGGAAGGACTGCCTTGCCGCCCCGATCGTGACTGGGGCGCTGACCTCCACCCCGCGGCCGAGGAGCAGTTCGCGTGTCGCGTCCAGATCGTCGACACGCAGCGCGAAGTGCTGCCCCCGCGCAGGAGGGGGAGTGCCCTCGATGAGGTGGAGTTGTTGGTCGCCGAGGTCAAGCCAAGCACCGCGCCCACCCGTAGCCGGGCGGTCGGTGCGGTGGCGCAATCCGAGAACGCTGATGTAGAAATCCAGTGCCTCGTCGAGCTGCCGGACCATCAACGAGACATGGTGCAGGGAAGATGAATTCATTGGCTATGCCTCACATGTTCGCTGCTGTGGCCGCCGAGCGCGACGAGCCCGTGGGGGCTGCGCTGCTGGCAGCGCAACGCACTACCTACTACCAGGTCAAGTACGGAACCCACGTCTACCGCGCGTCCCGTTACACCCTCGACATGTCACTCCGCGGCGAGACCTGACGCGTACCAAGCCCTTTCCAGCCAAGGAGATCCTCCGATCTACGTACGCGTTCGCACGGTTGCCAACAGCCGAATGCGGTCCACCGCTGGGGAATCCGCCGAGCTGAGTCCATCGACGGATTCCCCAACCACCAGGAGCTCGCCAACCCGATGTTGCCGGAGACTACTTCGACGGCGGCGGGCTCGTTGCCTGGAACTGTTCTTCAAGCTCTTCCAACGTTTTCCCGCCGGTTTCGGGAAGGAACTTCGTCAGGAAGACGATCGTCGCAGAGTTGATGAGCGCGAGGATGAAGAACGTGTTGCCGCCGAGCGCGCTGATGAGCATCGGGAAGGTCAGCGCGACGGTCCCGTTGCTGATCCATTGGGCGAAAATCGCGATCCCCATCGCGAACCCGCGGAAGCGCAGCGGGAACATCTCGGCCATCATCAGCCACCAGACGGTGGCGATCATGCTCTGCATGAAGAAGAGGAAGATGAGCATGAACGCCATCACCGCGAAGCTGCGGAAGGTCGATTCCGGCAGCAGGAAGCAGACACCGAGCAGCGCCAGCGAGATGGTGACCCCGACCTGACCAGTGATGATGATAGGCCTTCTGCCGATCCTACCCAGCAACGAGATGCCGATGAAGGTCGCGACTACGGAGACGACGCCGTTAGCGATGCTCGCGGTGATCGACGCCTCGGTTCCCAGACCGGTGGTCTGCAAGATCGTCGGGGCGAAGTACATGATGGTGTTCACCCCGGTGAGCTGCACCGAGATGCCCAAGACCGCGCCGATGATGACGAGCCTGCGAATCCACGGCGTACGAAGGTTCGTCCACTCCTTCCGGTGTGCTTGCCCAGCGTCGGGCGCACAGCGGCGGATTTCGGCGAGTTCGCGTTCGGCTTCAGCGGGCTCGCGGATCTTGCCGAGCACGACCAGTGCTTCGTCGAAGCGGCCCTTGGTGGCATACCAGCGCGGGCTTTCCGGCAGGAACAGCATGCCGAACCACAGCAGCACGGCAGGAATCGTGGCCAGGCCGAGCATGTAGCGCCATGCCTCATCGCTGGGCCAGAAGTTGGCGATCGCGGCGTTGGAAGTGTAAGCCACGAGCTGGCCGGTCACGATCATGAGCTCGTTGTGGGTGACCAGCTGCGCACGGCGGTGTGCGGGAGCCAGTTCCGCGATGAACATCGGCACTGTCGCGGAGGCGCCGCCGACAGCGAGCCCGAGCACGATCCGGAACAGGACCATGGTTTCGATGTTCGGGGCGAGTGCCGTTCCCAGGGCTCCGATGAAGAAGACAACCGCGAGCGTGAGGATGTTGCGGCGGCGCCCGTGCCAGTCAGACAAGCGCCCGCCGAACACCGCGCCGAAGGCGGCACCGAATACGAGTGAGGAAGTGACGATTCCTTCCGTAACCGGAGTCAGCCCGAGTCCCCCTCGCTCGGGGCCAAGAGTCATGAACGGCAGAGCACCCGAGATGACTCCGGTGTCGTAGCCGAATAGCAACGCGCCGAGGGTCGCTACCGCGGTGATGATGCGGACGAAGGGCTTCGTGCTGCCCTCAGCAGAGCCAGATCTGGCCGAAACGGTGTGTGCCATCGTTCTGTCCTGCCTTCTGCGCGGGCTCACGCAACGGGTTCGGTGGCCAGAGCAGCCCGCAGCAGGTCGACCGAGCGGCGTACTCCGTCAACTGGCGTGCGAGAAAGGTCTTCGTGCTCGATGCTCAGCGTGCCCGCGTACCCGGACGCGTTCAACGCCGCGATGAACTCAGACCAGAACGCAGTGCCTCCTGAGTGGCCGTCGCCAAGGGTGATGTAATTCCAGGCGCGCTCGGCGACGCGGTCGAACGGCAGAGTTTCCAGGCGCGAGGTCAGCCCGAGCCGCTCCGATTCGAGGCGGGTGTCCTTGGCGTGGACGTGGTGGATGGCGCCATCGAGTGCTTTGACACTTTGGACCGGGTCCGCGCCCATCCACATGAGGTGGCTGGGATCCATGTTGGCGCCTACAACCGGCCCCACCGCTTCCCGCAGGCGCAGCAGGGTTGGCGCGTTGTAGACGAGCTGGTTGGCATGCATCTCCACCGCAAGCCGCACCTCGTGTTCCTGCGCGAAAGCGGCAAGCTGCCGCCAATATCCGACGGCGATGTCCCATTGGTGCTCCAGGACCTCGGTGGTCTCAGGAGGCCAACAGGTCGTGATCCAGTTCGGGGTCTTGTCCCCGGGCGCAGCGGGGAGCCCCGACATGAGCACGACCGTGGGCACACCAAGCAGGCCGGCAAGACGGATCGTGTCGTGGACAACGCGGTCCTGCTCGGCGCCGGTGACGGGGTGAAGCTGGTTGCCACTGGCGTTGAGAGCGGAAAGACGCAGGCCGCGATCGCGGACCGCAGCGGACAATTCCTCCCTCGCCGTCTCGCTCGCGAGCAGAGCGTCGAGGTTCAGGTGTGGTGCGGTGGACCAATTTCCGGTCGTGAATTCGATCGTGTCGACCTCGAGCTCGGCGGCGAGGTCCAGAGCTTCGTTAGTGGAAAGCGCCGCAACGCTGTCGGTCATCAATCCGATGTTCACGGTCAGGTCTCCTCATTGAGAACGAGGACTGGCTAGCCGTGGGCGCACCAGTCCGGTTTTCTTGGCTGGGCAAGGTGGTGGGTCAGGTAGCCGACTCGGTGTAGAGCGTTGGTCGCGGTTTGACCTCGACGGGGGCAGTCCTTCCTGAGGACAGGGAGCGCAGACATGCCTCAGCCACGGCCGCGGAGGTGTAGCCGTCCCACGCCGAAGCTCCGCAGGTTTCGCCGACCGCGCAGGCATCGACCCACGCCTGCAGCTCAGCGCGGTAAGCGTCCTGGAAACGAGGGCGGAAGTCCGGCGCGACCGCCTGCCCTTCCATCCCGGCGCGCCGCGTGCTCACGGCTGCTGGTGGCACCAGCGACACGCTTCCGCGCTCGCCCACCAACTCACCCCGCACGTCATAGCCGTACTGGGCGTTCACGAAGATCTCCACGTCGATGAGCACGCCGCCTTCTGTCTGCAACACGAGGAATTGAGGGTCCTGAAAATCCGGTCGCACCCGACCCGACGGCCGCGGCGTGTGCACGGTCGCGGACACGATCTCTTCCCTCAACAACCAACGGGCGATGTCGATGTCGTGGACACCGGTCGCAGTCACCAACGCCGAGGCGGGAAGCGACGGTGGGTAATCGACGTTGCGGTGCACGCTGTGCAGCATCAGCGCGTCCCCGATCTCGCCCGAGTCGAAGACCCGCTTCATTTCCAGGTAGGCCGGGTCGAAGCGGCGCATGTACCCCACCTGCACCAGCCGACGGCCCCCGCACATCTCGGCCTCAACCACACGCCAACACGCCTCGCTCGTCGTGGCCAGAGGCTTCTCGCAGAGCACGGGCTTGCCCGCCTCGACGCAGGCCATAGCGAACTCCTCATGCGTCTGGTCGGGGGAGGCGACCACCACGGCGTCCACTCCCGCATCACGGACGAGTTCGACCGGGTCGGTATGCACTCGTGCGCCGCCGGCCGCCGAGGCGGCTCGAGCCGCCCGCTCCTCGTCGGCGTCAAACACCGCAGCCACACCAGCGCCGGACACCGCCGCGGTGAGGGTGCGGACGTGATCAAGCCCCATCATGCCGCAGCCGATGACACCAATCTGAACAGTCACTTCTCGAACTCCTGATCGCATAAAGCCGCGGACCCGCCGCGCGAACAGCACAAACTTCCGGGAAAACGACCACCTCGGCAGGGATCACCTGCCACTGTGATCTCTCGTCCCACCTGCGTCCGGACACACTTCAGGTCACTCGCCCATCACCGGTGTGACGAAGAACGAGGACCTTTTTCGTACAACTAGTACGTACAAGTGCTACGTACTATGGGAGGAGAGTGTTATCCATGTCAATACCCAAGCAACACATGTTGGAGGTGGGCATGCGGGGCCCGGAGGGCAGAGACCGGCCGAGTACGACGGGGCGCGCCAAGCGCCCGACGATGTCCGATATCGCCGCACGGGTCGGGGTCTCGCAGGCACTCGTGTCGCTGGTGTTCCGCAACCAGCCAGGAGCGAGCCCGCAGACACGGGAGCGCATCTTCCAAGCAGCTGACGAGCTCGGCTACCGCCCCGACGCCGCTGCTCAGCTTCTGCGGCGCACCCGCAGCCGACAGCTGGGCGTCTTGTTCACCATGCGCCATCCGCACGACGTGGACATCGTCGAAGCCATCTACCCCGCAGCCGAGAAGCACGGCTACAACGTCGCGCTCAGCGCCATGGCCGTGGCTCGCGACGAGCGTCAGGCTGTAGACGAACTACTCGCACTGCGCAGCGAGGCCATCCTCATCATCGGAGCCGCTTCCCGCCCTAGCGACCTGACCTCGATCGTCGGTCAAACACCTGTCGTAGAGATCAACCCGCGCACCCGGGCCGACGGTGCAGACGCCGTCCGCACCGCAGACAGCAAGGGAGTTCGCCAAGCAGTCGACCACCTCGCCGAGCTCGGACATCGATCCATCGCGCATGTCGACGGCGGCACCATGCCTGGCGCTAGCGAGCGGCGACGCGGGTACCGCACCTCCATGCGCCGTCGCGGGCTGGCCGGGCACATCCAGATCCTTGCCGGCGACTACACGGAGGAGTCCGGAGCCCGAGCAGCCCGGGAACTACTCGCGCAGGACCATCTCCCCACGGCCGTCATCGCCGGCAACGACCGTTGCGCCCACGGTCTGCTCACGACTTTCCTGCGTGCCGGCCTCCGCGTCCCCGAAGACGTATCCGTCATTGGCTACGACGACAGCCAACTCGCGCGCCTGTCGTTCATCGACCTCACCTCGGTGCGCCAAGGTGCGGCCGATGTCGCCGAACTCGCTGTCCAAGCAGCCGCGGAACGGCTCGACGAAGGGCGCACCACCGACCGCGACATCGTCCTGGAACCCACCCTCGTCGTCCGAGGAAGCACCGGCCACCCACACCCCCGATGAACCCACCACGACGCGAACGATCTCCGAGCTGGCCGCCGCACAGCTGGGTATCCATTATCCGAGGTCGATGACGCCGGAACGGACGTGCGAGGTGTTGTACGAGACGCGCTGCGATCGCATCCATCTCCGTGCGAAGGTCGAGACATACCCCCAGCGCTGGTGCCGTGGTCACCGGTATGTGCGCAGTCGAGTGACGACGAATATCGACCGGCTCCGGCACGACTACAACACCACCCGGCCCCACCGGTCGCTACCACACCTGGCAACATCAGCTATCGCCTACATTGCCCGCGCCAAAGCCCTACCGTCGGCCAACCGCAGCACCGACACGCCCGCTCGGCAAACATCCACAGCACCCACGGCGCAGTCTCCGGATCCGGCTCCAACACATGCACACGCCGCCCCCACCGCGCATGCACCACGTTCGGATGCGGACCAGTATCAGCCAACCGATACCCATACGGCGGGCGACCACCGACGAAACGCCCCTGCGACCGCGTCTGCGCTGCCATCGCCGCCTTCACCCGATGCCGAGCCCGCACCACCTCACGCTGCGCCTGCGCACCCAACAACACCATCAACGCGTCATGAACCGGACTGTCCAACTCCACCGGTCCACCGGCCTCCGGTACCCACACCTGCACCCCGAGCTCGTTCAGCCGCGCCACAACCTCCCGAAACTGATCACCATAGAAAGCACGCTCGTACTCCCCCACCACCACGGCATCGAACTCGCGGTCCTGATCCTCCGCC
This sequence comes from Saccharopolyspora mangrovi, assembly GCF_035320975.1. Lineage (NCBI taxonomy): Bacteria > Bacillati > Actinomycetota > Actinomycetes > Pseudonocardiales > Pseudonocardiaceae > Saccharopolyspora > Saccharopolyspora mangrovi. Next base: position 17,191 of record NZ_JAWLNX010000047.1, read on the forward strand.
GCAGCCAGCAGGGCCGAAGCCGCCAGCCAATCCCACCACGACTCACCTCCGCGACCGGCCCTCATCAAAGTAGTAAGCCATTCATCGCGAAAGGCGTGGAAGGCGTTTGCCTCACTGACGCAGCAAACGGCGAAACTCTTCGAGCGAAATCGGATATACCGTACCCCAGCTGAGCAGTGACCTTTCCTGATCACAAGGACGTCCGGATGCTCCGTGTAACCCGTGGCTCTCAGCCAATGCGGACAGCCATTAGCCGTTTAACGAGTGTTGGGGGCGCCGGGTTCCGCTCAGGCCGCATCCGCCGAGGTACTCGCGGGTGCGCACGGCGATGGGCATCGGGACGTCCGGGGCGCACGGGTAGAGGTCCTGCTCGACGATCACGAACAGCTCGGCGTCCA
>NZ_JAWLNX010000048.1:0-8679 GCF_035320975.1 Saccharopolyspora mangrovi
GAGATACAGGGCGAGATCACGAGGAACATCGAGGATGGCACGATAGGTGATCACGTGGGGGCCTTACCTGGTGAAGATCATCTTTGGTCGGAGTTCTTCTACCAGGAGCCCCCACGTCCCACTCCATCAGGCAGGCCCTCTGCCACCCCTACCGATCACCCCACGGCCACCCCTGCCAGGCACCTTACTGAGATCACCTCAGTGTCCGCCAACGAGGAATCAGAGTTGACGCGGGTGAGTAACGAGCATCTTGAGGTGTTGACGTTCGACGCGATCATCGAGCGCGATACCGAGCGGCTCGATTCGTTGCAGGCCGAATGGTTCCGCCGCGCCGAACGCAGCCGGCAACTCGGGCAGCTCTCCCGCGACCACAGCCGCAAACCCCACCACTAGGCCCCGGCTCTACACAAACCACTTTCCCGAAAAGGAGTGTGCCCCATGTGGTTGTTCTGGATTGTCTTTCAGATTCTCATTCTTGTTCTCGTCGGTGGTCTCGTCAGGGCAGGGCTGCGGCAGTCCGACGATGTCGTTACCGCCGTCATCGACCGCATCCGCAACACCACCCCACCGCCCGCCGTCGACACCGCACCCGAGGAGTCCGCTGAGGACTCGGACGAATCCCAGTAACAGTCCCCGTGACGAACGCCGGTCCTGCACTGCGGGTCCGGCGTTGTGTCATTCCTGGAGGAGTAATCCACTTTGAACACCCGCACACGCAAAAGCGGCCGGCTGTCGCGGGATCCGGCGACGGTCCGGGTCTTGCACAACAACACCTACGACGCCCTGTTCTTCGGCTACACGCTGCGCGACACCCTCACGTGCGTCTACACCTACACCGACCCGGACGTGCAACCCGCCACGACTGGAGTCGAGGTCGCCGAGCGGGCCTTCGAGCTGTTCACCGTCGGCCGCTACCCCGCGCACGCAAGCCCGGATCCGCGTGCCGTGGCCTACCGGGAACTTGGGCACCGGTCGTTGTCGGTGGGGGATGTGGTGTGCGTGGACGGGCACTTCTTCGCCTGCGAACCGTTCGGGTGGAACGAGATCGACCCACCCAGCGAAACCTCACTCGAACATCCAGACACCACCCGCGCACCGTGAGGAGAGGTCGTGCTGGAAGGCCATCCCGGAGTGCGACGGATTCCACTCCCGCCGGGCTTACCGTGGAGTCCAGGAAGGACTTGCGACCATGCCACCCACACCCACCGCAGGCTCACCCACACCGCGACTGATGCGCGTCGCCCTGGACGCCGCGGCCGCGGAACACGCGGTGTTCCCGCTGCGGCCACGCAGCAAGAAGCCGGCCATCGTCGAGTGGGAGGCGTCGGCGACCACCGACCCCGACCAGATCCGGCAATGGTGGCTGCAGGGTCCCCAGAACGTGGGGATCGCCTGCGGCCCGTCCGGGTTGCTCGTCGTGGATCTCGACACCCCGCACTACTCCCATGCCGTCGAAGCCGACGAACCCCAAGGTGGCCGAGAGATGCTCGCCGCTCTCGCGGCCGCGGCGGGCGAGGCGTTTCCCGACCACACCTACACGGTGGCTACGCCGACCGGCGGGCAGCACCTGTACTTCGCGGCCCCACCCGAACTCGAGTTGCGGTGCACCGTGGGGCGCTTGGGCCGCTGGATTGATACCCGGGGCGCCGGCGGCTATGTGGTGGCGGCGGGCTCGGTGCGCCCGGAGGGCCGCTATCGCCTGCACCGCGACGCACTGATCGCACCGCTGCCTCAGTGGATCATCGAGGCGCTCACACCTCACCCGGCGGTCGAGTCCACGGGTCTGCGGTTGCCGCCCGAGCGGGCAGCGGCCTATGTCGCGGCCGTGGTCCGGGGTGAGGCCGACGCTGTGGCTCGGGCGGTGACCGGGCAGCGCCATCACACGTTGCTGCGGGCCGCGGGCGCGCTGGGGCGTCTGGTCGGAGGCCAGGAGCTCGATTACGCCGCCGCCGAGAACACCCTCCGCCACGCCGTCGAAGGTCACCTCGGCCGGGACGGCTTCACCCCCGACGAGGCCGACACCACCATCCGCGCCGGCCTCGCGTGGGGCATCCAACGCCCCCGCCACATCACCGACACCCACCACCGACCAGCCCAGGACTAGCCAGGGGTCGCTAGCGGCCGAGGGCCCGTCGATCGGCTGCGTAGCCCATCAGGTCCCCGGTCAGGGTGGCAAGGGCGCCTGCGGCGTCGCTGCGCGATGTGCTGCGCACACCCCCGCCACCCCGACCGGCGTCCTGATCCCACCCCACGCAGATCAACCGCCCCTTTTCGCCCCTCGCCACCCACTCGTAGCCGGGTGCGAAAAGGGGCTCTTTCATCCTGCCCGACTTCATCAGGGAGAAACCCATGACCAATCCCATCGCGGTGGCGCTGAACACCGTCGACGACGTGCTGCCCGCGCTGCCTCACATGCTCGGGTTCTACCCAGCCGACTCGCTGGTCATCGTGACCATGCACCATCACCCCAGCGGCCAAACACGGCTGGGCGCGACCATCCGGCTCAACCTGCCCACGCCTGAGGAGTACGCGCAGTTCGTGGCCTTTCTGGTCACCGAAGCCGGACCGCTCCAGACACTGCAGCCCGACGCGCTCATGCTGTTCGTCATCACCGACCCCGACCCCGAGCAGGCAGAGGGGTTGCCGCATCACCGACTCATCGACCAGCTCACCGCCGCGCTCCCCTCAGCCGGATTCCGGGTGCTCACCGCCCTGTGGACCCCGCACATCCGCCACGGCGCCCAGTGGGCCTCCTACCTCGACCCGGACCTGCGCGGCACGGTCGGTGACCCGACGACCTCTGTGCTGGGGGGCGGAGCTGGCCGCACGCGGCCACGTGTTGTTCTCCAGCCGCGAGGACATGTGCGCGCTCATCGCCCCCGAACGAGACGGGGCCACCGCAGCCGAATGGGCCGTCAAACTCGACGGGCTCGGCCTCGACGACACCCACACCGGCGCGGTCACCGAGCGCGTGGAAGCGATCACCTCGGCCATCGCGGATATCGCCGATGGCCAGTATCCGGACCAAGACTCGCTTGTGCGGATGCTGCACTGGATCTCCGACAGGCGCGTCCGCGACGCTCTCCTGCCGACCGCGCTGGGCGAGCACGCCGGTGCCGCGGAAAACCTGTGGATCACCCTCGTCCGCAAGGCACCGGCTCCCGAGCTCGCCGAAGTCGCCACGCTGCTGGCGGTGTCGACCTACGTGCGCGGCGAAGGAGCCCTCGCCCAGATCGCGATCGAACACGCTCTGGAGGCCGATCCCGAACACACTCTCGCCGACCTGATCCGCCACGCCCTCGACAGCGGCATCCCGCCGTCCGAGTTCGCACAGTTCCTCCAGCACTACACCGACACCACCACCGACGCCACGACGCAGTAGCAGGGCAGCGCGCACCTGGTTGTCACGGCCCGGCTTTCGTTCGGTCACCACACCGCACGAAAGCCGGGCCGCTGTTTGTCCCCGACACCGGCTTGTCGCGACTGCTCGTCGCCGGACACCCGATTCCGACTGCACCCCACTGTATTTGCGTGATGGGAGAGCCCTATGTTTACCGAACTCACCGACCTCATCGACGACGTGCACCGAGAACTTGCCCCGGTGTTCGACATGATGGAGTGGGCCGAGGACGAGATCAGCGCCGCGCGACGGCGCCATCCCGCCCATGCCGACACGCTGCACCACAGCTTCGCACTCCTGACCCCCACCAGCGACCGGATGCGTACGGAGTTCGTTTACCGCGGCCACGCCCGCGAACTCCTCGACCGCGTCGCCCAGGGCGAGGACACCCGGCCCGCCACCGCTGCCGAGATCGTGCTCGCGTTCTGCCATGCCAGCCAGACCGCGCCGCTCAACACCACCGCGACAGGACTGGTGTTCCGCATGTGGCAGGAGGCTTTTCCCGACACACCAGTGGATATCGACGACCAGGAACACCGGGAGCAGCTCTACGGCAGCAGCATCGATGACGCCGAAGCCGACACCCGCGCCAGGCTCGCCGACTCCAGTCGAGTTCTCGGGACCATCGAATGCGGCGGATGGCACCACGGCGAACCCGTGGCCTGCAGCTACGCGCCGTATCCACATCTTGGCCAAAACACCGCATAGCTGCAGGGACAAGCAGTGCGCCTGGATGTTTCTGCTGGGAAAGCTACGTGACCATCCCGCTTGCGGTGCCCTCGTATTACGACCCTGGCGAGATCCTGGCCGAGGTCGTCGACGACGGCATGCTCGCCGACGACCTCGCGATCTTCCTGACCTGAATCGAGGTCAACGTGCTGGCCGGGTTCCTCGACGCCACGACGGAGCCGACTACTGACTGGAATGCCACCGGGCCGGCTGCCACACACCCCACCTCCACTAACGAGGGAGTTTCTTTGTATTCGCTGTTTCGATCCTCGACCGACCGGCGGCACGCCCTGCGATCGGGCCGGCATCGTCGGTGCCGTGGCCTAGCATCGCTGGCCATGCGGTTCCAGCCCTTCATCGTCTACGCCCGGTTGTGCGGAGCGGCCGGGCTCGGTGTACTGCTGGGCTGCTCGGCCACCGGTCTGCTCAACGTCCTCACTGGCAGCGTGTTCACCCACCTCCCGCACTGGCCTGCCGGTGTGCCGGTGCTGGCCGTCCTCGGCGCCCCCACCGGGCTGTTCGCCGGGTGGCTGACCCGCCGGTGGTTCGCCCCCGATGTCCCACGTCGCCCGCTGGTGTTCGCCGTGGGCGGGGCTGTCGCGGTGCCGCTGGCCACCGCCGTGCACAGCGGCTCAATCGCCCTGGCGTTCCCGCTCATGCTGGCTGCCGCGACGGTCGCCATCGCCCTGTGGGTGCGCGGGTACCGCCGCGAAACCGCCCAAGTCCGCGCCATGATGTACGGCTACCACCGCCACAACCGCTAACCCACCACCCCCGCCCGGTTCGTGCTCATCGGGTTTGTGTTGGTGGCGGGTGGGGTTTCTGCCTGCCCTGCAGCCTGCTGGATCGCGGGCCGCTCCACGCAACACGGCACCCCAGAGGGGACCCCGCCGTGCTTGCGTTCCGGACCCCCGATCCAGCACACGCGGCCGCAGGCAGAACGACCCACACCGGCCACCCACCATGGCACTGCCGCTGAAGGTGTCGGTCGTCTGCCCTTTCTCTGCCTTCTGCATGGAAAAGGATCCGCGATGTTGCCGAATGTCGTTGCCCAGCGCCGCGACCCGTACCGGACCCGAATTCTCTACGGCGATCATGTGATCGGTGTGCTCACCGAACACCCCGAACACAACCGCGTAGGCGTGTTCTTCCGTGGGCCTACTGGTCGGGGGTTTCGGCTGCCTGACTGCCACACCGTCTCCAGTGGCACGGCGTCGCTGATCGTCGCGGCGCTGAGCTACCACTATCAACCCCACCAGATCACCCTCCGCACCACTGACGAGGGCTTCGTGCTGTGGTGCCCCACCTGCCACGGCGCCGGCATCCGGCTTGGCCAGTGCTACAGCACTAAGCAGGCCGGGCTCGACCGGGCCGCCGCCGATCACGCGAGCGTCGCGGGGCATCCGGCGGTGCTCGTCGACCGGCCCCAGGCGTTTCCGCCTGATGTGGCTCCGGACAACGCCGTGGCCACCGACGAAACGAGCACCCCATGAACACCGATCTCAGAGCCGAGTTGAGACGGGATCCGATCGTGCGTGACTTCGCCGGGCGAGTCCGCAACAGCCGCATGCCGCGGTCGTTCTTCCAAGCCGACGAGCGCAGTCTCGGTCTGTGTCCGCTGTTCATCGACTCCATCCGGCGCGGCTACCGGCAACGGGGCGGCACGATCCAGGCCGATCCGGCACTGGTGGCCGACGTCGTCCTCCGCCTCGCCTTCACCCCCACACCCAAACCCAGCCTCCTCGACCGGCTCCGCACCCTCCTGCGACGCAGCCGGTAACCCCGTTTCCCTCGAGGCCCGGGTTCCCCGCTCGACACGGGGAACCCGGGCCTCGACGTGTGCACAGCGCCGCGGCTCCCGAGAGACCACGTCATGCGCCCGACGCCATCGCGTGCTTCGCGCGGCGTGCCCACCTGAATCCACCTCGATTGTTGGGAGAGATGATGAACGACCGTCACGTCCGCCTGGACGGCCCGAGTGATCTTCTCGCCGCCGTCCCGCACCTGGTCGGTTTCTATCCGGTCGATTCCGTGATCGTGCTGACCTTCCACGACATCCACGCCCGCCCACGTCTCGCCGCGGCCATGCGGTTGGACGTGCCCCGGCCCGCCGTCTACGACCGGTTCCTCGCCACTGTGCAGCCACCGCTACTGGCCGACCCGGACGTCGACGGCGTCATCGCCGTGGTGACCACCGCCGCCGGTGACCTCGCCGCCGAGGGACTGCCGCACCACGGGCTCGTGTCCAGGCTCGCCACGCTCTGCAGCGAGATCGGGGTGCCGCTGCTGCAGGCGTTCTGGACCCCGGAGTTCCGTGCCGGTGCCCCGTGGGGCTCCTACGCCGATCCCCTGGTCACCGGAACCGTTGCCGATCCCAGTGCTTCCGCGTTGGGTGTCGTGGCCGCGCTGGCGGGTGAGGTCACCTATAGCAGCCTCCCCGAGATGACCGAACTTCTCGCACCCCAGCTCGACGAGGCCAGCGCGGCACGCTGGCGCACCGCGCTCGACACACTCACCGACCAGACCACGACAGCCACGACGGGCGAGTACGACAACGCTGCTCATCGGTTGGTGCTTGAGACGATCCATGCCTTGGCCGAGGGCGGTGAGGTCTGCGAGGACATCCTCATTCGCGTTCTGCACGCCATCAGCGACCAGCGCATCCGCGACGCTGTTTTCCGCACCGCGCTGGGCCCCCACGCCCGCGCAGCCGAAGGATTGTGGATCACCCTGATGCGCTGCGCCCCCACCGGACCCGAGGTCGTCGAAGCGGCGGTGCTGCTCACGTTTTCCGCCTACATGCGCGGTCACGGCACTCTCGCGGCCCTCGCCCTCGAACGCGCCCTGCACATCGATCCCGACCACTCCTTCGCACGCCTGCTCAACCAGGCCCTGTCCTACGGGATCCCCCCGGACAAGCTCGCCCCCATCGCCGACGCCGAGCCCAACCCGACGTCAGTCCGCGGCAGCGACCGGTAACACGCAGCCCACCGCCCTGTGCTGGCGGCCGGCCCCGGCAAGCCGGACCGACCCTCCACACAGACGACTCCGCACCGACCTGCCCGAGATACGCACAATCGAAAGGCCCGTCATGACGCTGCCCGAACACCCCCAAGCACGCATCGAGGACCTGCAACGCGCGCTCGAGCAAGCCCGCTCCGACCTCACCGCGTTCCGCACACAGGTCCGATCCCGCATCATCCAGGCCCACAAGGACGGCGACATCTGCCTCACCGGCATGAACGGGGGTCTGCGGGACCTGGACCTACCCGAGTACGTCCCGGGCTGGAACGGCACCGTCACTCTCACCGTCGAGGTCTGCGTCACCGGCACTGAAAACGAAGACACCGCGCGCCAGTGGGCGCAAGAGGCGCTCGTGGTCTCCTCACACGATTCCGATGTCAGCGTCGACGACATCGACCGCGACACCCACGGTTTCGAGGAAGCCGACGAGGTGGACCGGTGAAAACCTCACACGACCTCCGTTTCCTCGCGCGCAAGGCGCTGATGCGTGCTAGGGCGGGTGAGCCCGGTATGCGCCGCTACGCCCGGAACTTGCTCGATGAAGCCCGTCGGCGTGAGCTCACCGAGCACTCGATGACCGTCGGCCGCCGCAACGTCACCCCGCACACCTACCGCACCTTCCTCCGCCGCCAACTCACCACCACCCAGCAACCTCTGTCCACTAGGGAGCAATCCGGCACGTGATCACCCCCGATCTGGAGGAGGTTCGGGGTGAGTGTTGCTGCGAGTTGGTGGATTCGGGGACGAGGGCGCGTGGCTGTGGCGGGTCGATCTGAGGCGAATCAGACCAGCACGGCCCGGGCGCTGCAAGGGCGCCTGCGGCGTCGCTACGCGATAAACCCTTGCACCACCCGTCCCGTCCCGATCGCGCGGTCGCAGATCGACACCCTACAACCACACAACCCAGCCACGGCTGGGTCTTCGGGGTGTCGGTATCGAAAGCGGATTTTCGTGGATAAGGAGGCCCGTTGTGGCTGGAGGAACCGAAATCACCATCGTCGGCAACCTGACCGCCAACCCCGAGCTAAAGTTCACCCACTCCGGCGCCGCCGTGGCGAACTTCACCGTCGCCAACAACCCTCGTTTTCTCGATCGGCAGAGCGGGGAGTGGAAGGACGGCGAGTCGCTGTTCCTGCGCTGCAACGCCTGGCGTCAGCTGGCCGAAAACGTCGCCGAATCCCTCACCAAGGGCACACGGGTGATCGTGCAGGGCCGCTTGAAGCAGCGCTCGTTCGAGACCCGCGAGGGTGAGAAGCGCACTGTGGTCGAGCTCGATGTCACCGAGGTCGGCCCCGCTCTGCGCTACGCCACCGCCACCGTCCGTAAGACCACCCGCACCACCACCGACGAGCCCCCGGCCGAGGACATGTGGGCCGCCGCGCCCGCCGGAGCTAGCGCCGCTGACGCGCCGTTCTGAACCACCACCCACGGGGTGGGGGGGGGGGGCCCCCCCCCCCGCCCCCCCCCCCCCCCGGGGGGGGGGGGGGGGGGGCCCCCCCCCCCCCCCCCCCAAAGGGGGAAGAGCG
>NZ_JAWLNX010000048.1:8689-11456 GCF_035320975.1 Saccharopolyspora mangrovi
CCCGTCCGCGCGTTCCCCCCCCCCCCCCCCGGGGTGGGGTGCGGCCCCCCACCGCCCGCCCCCCACCCCTTCTGTGTGCTCGCCGGTGCCTGACACCGGCACCACCACATCTGAAGGAGGAAGTCCGTCATGACCCAGCATCCCGACGCCGCCACCTGGCACGCCACCCCGCAGGACGAGGCTTGGTGGACGCCGTCAACGCCGGAGATGATGACCGCGATCCTGCTTACCTACGAGGGCGCTGGCATCATCGAAATCCCCTGCCACCAGACCCAGCAGGCCATCCGGGAGCGGGTGGGTGACCCGCTCACCGAACGCGTCCGCTACACCCTAGATGCCCTGATCTGGGTCGGGGACAACAGCCAGCGCACCAGTGAGTTCAACCCGGGCGCCACCTCGCTCATCACTGAGCTGCCCAACCACATCACCACCGGCGACTATGCCGCCAGCGACCACGCCCGCGCCCACACCCAGGCACTCCTGGACACACCCGGGTTCGTTCCCACCATTCACGGCCACGCCGTGATCACCGGCGTCACTGACGACGGAGAACCCGGCCCGCTCGCCGAAGCCTTCACCCACTGGTTCGACACCACCGCCACCGTCGTCCAGTCCTCCCTCGACGTCGAAGTCCTCCCCCTGGCGGCCCTCCTCCTGGACGCACACGCGGCATCGAGCCCGGCACCGTCCTCGAAACCCCAGACACCCCGGACTCCCCCCTGACCAACACACCGCCGGGGCCCGTGCCGCAGCCGGGCCCCGGCACACAACCTGCACCCCTCACAACGAGGCCCCTTGCTGGAACCGGAAAACCAGACCGACTCCAGCAAGGGGCCTCGTGCCGTCTTCACCCCGCTCACACCCACTGCGAAAGGGACCTCGTCATGCACCAGCCACCCCGTGACCTCGTCGACGACATCGAGCAGCTCCTCGCTCCCCTCGCCGCACCGCAGGAGCCGTCCCCGGCGGCCAACGGGTTCTGGGATGTCTCCGGGCCGGAGATGATGCGCGCGGTCCTGCTCGACCAGGACCGCATCGAGCTCATCGAGATCCCCCGCGCCGACCCGGTTCCCGCCATCGCCACCCGGGTCGGGGACACACTCGCCGAGGTCATCCAGTACACCCCGGACGTCCTGATCTGGGCCGGTGAAGACGGGTCACGCACCAACGACACCGCCACCGGGCTTGTCTGCGAGCTCATCGCCGATGTCGCCGAAGGCACCTACGCCTCCACCGAGCTCGGCCGTGCCCACGCCCAGCGCCTCGCCGTCACGCCGGAGTTCGTGCCGACCCTCTACGGCGCCGTCGTGCTCACCGGCGCCACCGGGCACGGCGAACCCGCCCCGTTCACCGACACCTTCGGCCAGTGGTTCGCCGCGATCCTCGACCAGATCGACCGCACCGCCGCCCGAATCCAGGCCCACGCCGCCGTCGAGGCGATCCTCGCCGTGTTCGGGCAGTCCCGTGCTCCCCGACCTCACGGTGAGGAGTCCGACGGCCCCACCCGCCCGCGCTGACGCTCTGCCACCGCGACGGTAGGTCCGCTGACCGGCCATCCCGGCCCGGCCGCCGGCCCCCCAAAACCGCCCCCAATGGGCCCCACCGCGCCCCGCGTGGTTTGGCCCGCGGACCGGCCATCCCGGCCGGTCAGCGGACCTCCATACGCCGCACGTATCGGGCCCATCGGCGCCGCGACCACCGCGCCCGGACGACACCGCCGACTACGTCGACCGGGGACCTGGCCACCAGGGCGATCGTGCACAGCTCCTCGGATCTACACCAACACCGAAACCCTGGCTCGCCCAGCACGGCGCCCCAACCGACACCGGACCGGCCCCGAACGGACACCAGCCTGTCGGCCAGTCTCCCCGCAGGGCCGAGGCCATGCGGCCGAGCAGAGGCGCGGGTCACTGACCCCCGACACCCCGCAGCCCACTCCAGGTGGCCGGGCACCGCCTCCCCGGTGCCCGGCCACCGTCCACCGCCACACGGCCCGAACCGCGACCCACGCACCGATCCCGACGAAAGACCTGGCTCACCGCCCATCCCACGACTCCCGCCTTACCCAGCGTCGCGCTGCCCGTCCTGTCGCGCCGCCTCGTGATCGAGCATCGTCGGGTCTGGCAACACGGCCGCCGTCGACGTATGCCGCAAGCCGGTGTCGTGCTGCTCAGCCGTGCCCCCATCCAGACCGGGCTCCTGCTCGCCGGTTGCGCCCGGCCCGGTTGAGTCTTGGTTCACGGCGCCAGTGCGGCCGGTGTGGATCAGCCGCCGTGCTTCTTTCTCGCTGCGCAGTTCCAGGAGTTCGGCGACCTGTGCGGCGCTGCGCCCGCCGTGTTCGTGGATCGCCCAAGCCGCCGCTGCCTGCCGCGCGTGCTCACCCGCGACCCGCTCCGTGGATTCCGCGCGTGCCTGATCGATCTTGCGGTGCAGCACGGCCACCTTGTCCTCCAAGGCGGCCTGTTCCGCCGCGATGACCACCCCCGCGTCGACGAACTCAACGAGGCTGTCTTCCACCAACTGCTCGCGCTTCTTCTGCTCGGCCAGCTGCTCGGCATTGCGCTGCCGTGCCCGTTCCAGGTCCTGGCTGACTCGCGTCGACCGACGCGGCCTGCGGCCCCCGCGGGGCGTTGCTGCGCTCATCCCATTCCCCCTTCATCGGATGCGCTTGACGTCGTCCGACGGTAGGCAGCGGGAGCGGCGATTCGTCCCGACACGCCCGGGTCCACGCCGTCACCGGCAGAAGGGGCGGAATGCAGTGCGGGGG
>NZ_JAWLNX010000049.1:0-9600 GCF_035320975.1 Saccharopolyspora mangrovi
TGGGCCGCCTCCCAGCTCGACCTGCCCACCCTGGCCGACGCCGGCTACCAGGGCGCCGGCGCCGGAATCCACACCCCGGTCAAACGCTCCAAAAAACACCCCGGCAGCCCACTCACCACCGACAACCACACCTACAACCAGCTCCTGCGCAGCCTGCGCGCTCCCGGCGAACGCGCCTTCGCCCTCCTGACCGGACGCTGGCAAGCACTACGCCACTTCACCACCAGCCCCCGCAAAATCGGCCGCATCGTCCAAGCAGCACTCGTACTCACCCACCACGAACACGGCCGCCTGACCTAACCCCTACTGAGAACACCTCAATGGAAATCAGAAATCCGATTTCCATTGAAATCCCGCGGACCCCCGCGTCGGGTGACCGAGCGTCGAAGAGGGAGAGGGCTCCGGTCGGTGCGGCCGGAGCCCTCGCTCATGCGCCTTCGGCGGCGTCGGCGAGGTCCTGCAGGGCGCGCGCCAGCTGCTGGCCTCCGAGCGGCCGAGCTCGCTGGGCTCGTAGCCGGCCTCGCAGGTGGTGCGGCCGAGCCAGGTGATCAGGTCCGCGCCGTCGGCTAGACACCGGCCTCCGCCGGCTCGCCGGCATCGGCGGAGCGCTCCAGCCGCTCCAGCCGGGCGCTGACCTCGCGGAGCAGGACCTGGGTGGGAACCGAGTCCAGCTCGGGCCCGATGCGCACCTCGGCTCCGGCCTCGTCCGGGCTCAGCCGACCGGCTTTGACCAGCACTTCCAGCAGCGGGACGCCGAGCGCCCGGGCCATGATCCGCGCGTTGCCGATGTCGGGCCGGTAGCCCTTCCGCCAGCGGAAGACCACGCTCGGCTTCAGCCCGCTGTGCTCGCAGAAGTCGTGCACGGTCCAGCCGCGTTCCGCCAGGTGCCGTTCGAGGTATTCGACGAAGTCGCTGTCCCCAGGAGTTGCGGTCACGTCGCTCGCGCCAGCGTGTGCCATGCGTTCGAGTCTAGTCCCACCCGTGCGACTGGCTGCACTCCGCTGAACAGGTGGCCGGACGCGCCTGCCATCGGCCGCCAGGCCGTTCACCATTGGAATCGCACAGAAACACGCATTAGAGTCCAGACACATGAACGAGACTCGCTGCAGCGCCACTCCGCCGAAGCACCAGCACACCGGCCGAGGCGTGCGCATCTCGCTGCACCGGCCCAGCCACTAGGAACGCCGACCGCGAGCAGTCCTCAAGCAGCGGTCTCGACGTCCTCCACCTGCTCCTCGGACACGTCCTGGTCGCGCGGGCGGCGGCGCTTCCACGCCCACACGCCCACCCCGACCAGCACGATCGCGATCGCCAGCACCCAACTCGCCCGACCGAGCAGCGACTCGACGTACTTCGCCGAAGCTCCGGCCGCCCAGCCGATGCCGACGTGCGTGGCCGACCAGGCGATCGCCCCGGTCAGCGACGAGACGGCGAACCGCGGGTACGACATGCCGCTGGCTCCCGCCGCGGCGGGCATCAGGGTCCGCACCACCGGCAGGAACCTGCCCACCAGGACCGCGCCGATGCCCCAGCGCCGCAGCAGCTCTCCCGCGCGGTCCCAGTGCTGCTGACCGAGCTTGCGCACCACCTTGGTCTCGCGCATCTTCAGCCGGTAGCGACGACCGAGCCAGAACCCGATGTTGTCGCCCACCGCCGCGCAGACCGCCACGGTCGTCGCCAGGGCCAGGAAGAACCCGAGATCGGTCACCGCGGCGGACGCGACCAGCAACCCGGTCTCACCCGGCACCAGGAACCCCAAGCCGAGGGTGCACTCGCCCAGCACCAGGGCACCGGTGGCCAGCACCAGCAGCGGCCGGGGCAGCCCGGCGATCATGGCCAGGACATCGCTGATGAACGTCACGGGAACGGGCTCCTCGGGTGAGCGCGGCGGCTGACTGCGGTCACGCTACCGGGGGACGGATGAGCCGTTCTCAGGTATGGCACTGATCTGCCAGCTGAACCCAGAACCGTTGCCCTAGGTGGGATTCAGCAGGACTTGGTCCAGGAGCACTCCAACGCGCTCTCGTCCCTCGAGGTCGCCGGGTCGTCGGAGGCGGTGCGCGGCCGGGGGACCCAGGTGCGGCCGCGCGGCTGGTCGGCGGCGCCGTTGTGCTCGGCGAGCCGGACCGCGATCGCGTCCTCCAGGTCCTGCGGGGTGTCGGCGAGGAAGTCGTTGAACACCACCGAGAACACCAGCCTGCGGCCGTCGGCGGCGGTGACGTAGCCCGACAGCGAGGTGACCCCGGTCAGCGAACCGGTCTTGGCGTGCACGTTGTTCGCGGCGGCCGTGCCGGCCATCCGGTTGCGCAGGGTCCCGCCGACCATCCGGTCCGAAACCCCGGCGACCGGCAGGGCGTCGTGGAAGACCTGCGCCCACGGCCGCTGCGCCGCGTTGTCCAGCAGCAGCGCGAGCTGAGCGGGGGTGACGCCGTCCATCCGGGACAGCCCGGATCCGTCCACCAGCCGCAGCGCGTTCGCGTCGACGCCGAGCCCGCGCAGCTGCTCGGCGAGCACCCCGGTCCCGGCTGCCCAGCTGCCCTCGCCCGCCTTCTCCCGGCCCATCGCCTTGACCAGGACCTCGGCGTGTCCGTTGTTGCTGAGCTTGAGGAACGGGACCAGCAGTTCGCGCAGCGGCATCGACTCGCGACCGGCGAGTTCGCGGGCGCCCGGCGGCGCCGCGGCCTCCCCGGTGCCGGTGACGGTGATGCCGCGGGCGGCCAGGGCCCGGGTGAAGACGTCGGTGGCGTAGGCGGTGACGTCGGGGACGGCGACCCACTCCTCCACCGGTTCGGCCCCGGCCGGGACGGTTCCGGTCACCACGACCCGGCCGCTGTGGTGGTCGCGGGTGACGGTGATGGCCGGCTCGCCCTCGGCGGCGGCGGTGGTGGCCCGGTTGTCGACGGTCAGCGCGCCGGTTCCCGGGTCGACCGCGACGTCGGGGGCCTGGCCGGGAGAGGTGGGCGTGACCCGCACGATCGCGCTTCCGGCGTCGAAGTCGGTGTCCGGCGCGGTGCTGAGCGCCGAGATCGGGGCCGAGTAGTAGTAGGGCTCGTCGTCCCAGGCCCAGCCGCTGCCCAGCGGAACGTCGTCGAACCAGGTGTCGTCGGCCAGCAGCCGTCCCCGCACCTCGCGGATGCCCTGCTCGGCGAGCTGCGCGGCGAGGCGGTCGTAGTCGGCGGCCAGCATCGTCGGGTCACCGGTGCCGCGCAGGTGGAGGTCGCCGCGCAGCGTCGATCCCTGCTGCTCGGCGTCGCTGAGCACCTGGGTGCGGAACCGGTAGTCGGGCCCGAGGGCTTCCAGCGCGGCCGCGGCGGTGAACAGCTTCGCGTTGGAGGCCGGGGTGGCGCGATCGGTGGCCTGCCTGCTGTAGAGGACCTCGTCGGTGGCCGGATCGCGCACCACGACCCCGGCTTGGGCCCCGCCGAGCCGCGGATCCGCCAGGATGTCGTCGAGGTCGACCTTCAGCGCGTCCACCCCGGTCGGCGCGGCCCCCGTCGACGGCACCACCGCCAGCGGCAGCGCCACCGCCAACCCGACCACGAACGCCCACCGTCTCCGCATGCCGGCTCCTCTCCGAGATCACGGAGACTAAGCAGCCGAGTTGTGAAAGGTCAACGAACCCAACCCGAAGGTCGCAAATCAGAAACCCGAGACGCCCCACACACCCGCGCCCGGGACACGTCCCCCGGCACCCACGACACGGATTACCGCCGTAATCAGGGCCCGGATTACGCCGGTATTCGGGACATGGACCACTCCCGCACTCGGGGACCGGACTGCTCCAGCACCTCCGACACGGATTACTCCTGTATTCGGGAGGCGGATTACCGCCGTAATCGGGGGACGGAATACGGCGGTAATCCGGGTTCGGGACGGGAGGTCGGGTCAGCCGACAGCGATCGAGGTGGCCATCGCCAGGAGGGCGCCGCCGCAGGCGCGCTCGAACACCTTGCGGCGCTTGGGGCTCGCCAGCAGAGCGGCCAGCTTGCCCACCGACGGGACCACGATCAGCCACCACACGGCGAAGGCCGAGACGGCGACGGCGCTGAGCAGGGCGGCCTGCGGCATCGGCGCGGCGTCGGGGTCCATCGCCTGCGGCAGCAGCGTCAGGAACGTCAGCATCACCTTCGGGTTGAGCACGTCGGTGAGCAGCCCGCGCAGGAACACCGCGCGTCCGGAACGCGGTTGCTCGACCGCGGTCTCGCCCTGGCCGGAACCGGCGTGGCGCAGCATCTGCAGCGCCATCCACGCCAGGTAGGCCACGCCCAGTCCCTTGACCACGAACAGCGCCGCCGGCACGGCCGCGACCAGCGCCGACAGACCGAGGGTGGCGGCGGTGGCGTGCAGCAGCAGTCCGCAGGTCACGCCCGCCGCGGCCAGCCACCCGTACCTGCGACCGCTGGCCGCGTTGCGGGTGACCAGGACGAAGTCGGGGCCCGGGATCAGCACGATCACCAGCAACGCCAGCAGGAACGACCCCCAGGCGATGTGCACGACGAACTCCTTGGAAGAACTTCGGGGAAGCAGACGCGAAGATTCTCCGTCGATGGTTCGCCAGGCTTCGAGCACCTGCGTAGGATGTTCGGTTATGAGCGAATCCGTAGAACTGGATTCGGTTGACTGGTGGATTCTGGAGGAGTTGCAGAACGACGCGACCCTGCCGAACCGCACCCTCGCCGAACGGATCGGGCTGGCGCCGTCCAGCTGCCTGCAACGCGTCCGCAGGCTGCGTGAACGGGGAGTCATCACCGGGTCGCACATCGACGTCGACCCGGCCGCGACGGGACTGGCGCTGGAGGCGGTGGTGGCGGTCAACGTCCGCCCGCACACCCGCCAGATCGTCGATCAGTTCCGCGAGTTCGTCATGGCGCAGCCGGAGACCCGGTCACTGCTGCACGTGAGCGGCCAAGCCGACTTCCTGCTGCACGTCGCCGTGGCCGACACCAAGCACCTGCAGGAATTCCTCGTCGACAAGCTCGCGTCGCGAACCGAGGTCCGCAACTTCACCAGCTCGATCGTCCTGGAACAGCTCCGCACCAGAGCCCTCACGGCCCCCCAGCACCTTCGCCCCCAACGCCGCAGGCGAACCTGACCCGGCCGCCCGGCAACCGCAGGACTCCCCCGGCACGGCCGCAGGTGGTCGAACGATTTCAATGGAAATCAGGTCCCCAACTTCCATTGAAATCGGGAACCTGATTCTCAATTGAAATCGGAGACCTGGCCGGGGTGGGCCGACGGCGGGGCCGGTGCGGGAGCGTCAGTCGTTGACGCGGAGGAGGCCTTCTTGGACGACCGTGGCCACCAGCTGGCCGTCCTGGGAGAAGAAGCGGCCGGTGGCGAGGCCTCGGCCGCCGGAGGCGCTCGGCGAGGCGCAGTCGTAGAGCAGCCACTCGTCGGCGCGGAAGCGGCGGTGGAACCACATCGCGTGGTCCAGGCTCGCTCCGACGACACCGTCCAAGCCCCAGTACACGCCGTGGCGCGCGAGCGGCGCGTCCAGCAGCGTCATGTCCGAGGCGAAGGCCGCGATGCAGACGTGCAGCAGGTCGTCGTCCGGCACCGCCAGCGCACCGTCGGCGCGCATCCACACCTGGTTGCGGGCTTCGCGGGGGCCGTTCTCGCGGCTCACCCACGGCGGTTCGGTGACGTAGCGGACGTCGATCGGGCGCGGCTGCGGCGGGCCGAGCTTCGCCAGCGCCTCACCGACGCGCTCGCCGAACGTCGGCAGCGTCTCGGGGTCGGGCACGTCGGGCATCGGCTCGGCGTGGTCGAGGCCGCCCTCGTCGATCTGGAACGACGCTGACAGCGAGAAGATCGTCTTGCCGCGCTGCACGGCCACGACCCGGCGGGTGGTGAACGAGCGGCCGTCGCGGGTGCGGTCGACCTCGTAGACGATCGGGATGCTCGGGTCGCCGGGCCGGATGAAGTACGCGTGCAGCGAGTGCACCCGCCGCTCCTCCGGCACCGTGCGACCGGCGGCGACCAGCGCCTGCCCGGCGACCTGGCCGCCGAACACGCGGATGGTCGAGGAAGCGGGGCTGACACCGCGGAAGATGTTCTCCTCGATGCGCTCCAGGTCCAGCAGAGCCACCAGGCTGTCCAGCACGGGTTGGCCGTGCGGCATGCCGTTGACGTCGAGCGGAACCTCGCCCTGCAGGTGGGTCCCGGTCGGGTCGGCTGCTGCGGCCCTGGCCGCTTCGGTCACTGCGATCTCCTCGATCTCGTGCGCCCGACCGGCCGGACGGGAGCTCGTGGCTCCCGTCCGAAGGCCGATCAGACGTGGTCTTCTTCGCCCAGCCGGTGCACGCGGATGAGGTTGGTGGAACCGACCGTTCCCGGCGGCGAACCGGCGACGACGACGACCATGTCGCCGCGCTGCGACCGGCCCAGGGACAGCATCGCCTGGTCCACCTGCCGCACCATCTGGTCCGTTGTGTCCACCTTAGGCACCAAGAACGTTTCCGTCCCCCAAGTGAGAGCGAGCTGACTCCGCACCGACTCCTCGGGGGTGAACGCCAGCAGCGGCAGGCGGGTGTGCAGCCGCGCGAGCCGGCGCACGGTGTCGCCGGACTGCGTGAAGGCCACCAGAGCCTTGGCGTTGAGGCGCTCGCCGATGTCGCGGGCAGCGTAGGAGATCACGCCGCGCTTGGTGCGCGGGACGTGGCTCAGCGGCGGCGGCGTGGGCGAACCGGACTCCACGGCCTCGACGATGCGGGCCATCGTCTGCACCGTCTCGATCGGGTAGCGACCGACGCTGGTCTCGCCGGAGAGCATCACCGCGTCGGCGCCGTCGAGGACGGCGTTGGCGACGTCGGAGGTCTCGGCCCGGGTCGGGCGCGAGTTCTGGATCATCGAGTCCAGCATCTGGGTGGCCACGATGACGGGCTTGGCGTTCTCCCGCGCGATGCGGATCGCCTTCTTCTGGACCAGCGGGACGTGTTCGAGCGGGAGCTCCACGCCGAGGTCACCGCGGGCGACCATGACACCGTCGAAGGCCAGCACGATGGCTTCGAGGTTGTCCACCGCCTCGGGCTTCTCCAGCTTCGCGATGACCGGCGCGCGACGGCCGACGCGGTCCATCACCTGGTGGACCAGGTCGATGTCGGCAGGGCTGCGCACGAACGACAGCGCGATGAAGTCCACGCCCAGTTCCAGGGCGAATTCCAGGTCCTCGATGTCCTTCTCGGACAGCGCCGGCACTGAGACGTCCATGCCCGGCAGGGAGATCCCCTTGTTGTCGGAGACGGGGCCGCCCTCGGTCACCTCGCACACGACGTCGTTGTCCTCGACGGCGGTCACGACCATCGCGACCTTGCCGTCGTCGACCAGCAGCCGGTCGCCCTTCTTGGCGTCCTCGGCCAGGCCCTTGTAGGTGGTGGACACCCGGTCGTGCGTGCCCTGCACGTCTTCGACCGTGATGCGCACGACGTCGCCGGTTCGCCACTCCACCGGCCCGGCTGCGAACTTGCCGAGCCGGATCTTCGGTCCCTGCAGGTCCCCGAGGATGCCCACGGCGCGGCCGGATTCCTTGGCCGCGGCCCGGACCATGTCGTAGACCTGCTGGTGGTCGGCGTGGCTGCCGTGGCTGAAGTTCAGCCGGGCGACGTCCATTCCGCTGCTGACGAGCTCGGCCATCTTCTCCGGCGTGGAGGTGGCGGGGCCCATGGTACAAACGATCTTGGCTCGTCGACTCACATCATGCCAGCGTAGTCTCTCGCCACCCGGGTGCAGCACTCAGCCACGCTCCAAATTCGTGATCGGTCATTTCGTTGCTGGATCATTACAGAAAGCAGCTCAGGAGGCTTCCACTCCTGATCGCCTCGGTGACGAGCTGGGTCGTGCTGTTCACCCCGGAATCCGGTGTTCCCAGCGCCCCGCCGGGCACCGACAAGGTCGTGCACCTCGCGCTCTTCGCCGCCCTGGCGATCACCGGCCGGATCGCCGGTGCCCGCACCGCCTGGCTGCTGCCCGCGCTCGCCGGGTACGCGGCGCTGTCGGAGGTGCTGCAGGGCCTGCTGCCGATCGGGCGCAGCTGCGAACTCCTCGACGTCGCCGTCGACGTCGCCGGGGCGTTGCTCGGCTGGGCGCTGCTCTCGCTGCGCCCTAGCGGCGCTTCTCCTCGGTGACGCCGATGTGGTCGGCGCACCACTGGTTGAGCTCGCGCACAGCCTCCCACGACTCGCGGACCCGCTGCAGGCACGCGCGTTCGTGCAGCACGTCGTCGGGCTCCCAGGAGCGCGCCGCGTAGAGCGACTTGTGCCGCAGCAGGTCCAGCCTCGGGTGGTCGGCGTCGAAGCCGCGAGGCCGGGTCTGCAGCGTGGTCCCGGCGATCTCCCAGCCCCGGTCGGCGAGCGCGTCGAGCAGGTTCCGCAGCTGCTCGCCGTGGATCTCGGTGTCCACCGCGGACCGGAAGCGCGCCAGCTGGTCGGACTCGGTGTGGTAGCAGCCACCCGCGACCAGCAGCCCCTCCGGCCCGACCTCGACGTAGTAGGCACCGCCACCGCGACCCTGCTCGATGACGGCGCCGCAGTGGGTCTTGTACGGCGACTTGTCGCGGCTGAACCGCACGTCGCGGAAGGGCCGGAACACCTTGCCCTTGCCGAAGCCGGGCCCGAACTCGGGCTCCAGCTCGGCCAGCAGCGCCTCCATCGGCCCGCGCACGTGCTCGGCGTAGAGCTGCTGGTTGTCCGCCCAGTAGGCCTTCGAGTTGTCCGCCAGGAGCCCCTCGAAGAACTCGACCGCTCCGTCCCCAAATCCCTCGAACCGCACGCACCGACCCTAGGGCGTCCTCAGGTGAGGCGGATTTGGCGGTTGACGTCTTTGTAGAGGAGGTAGCGGAAGGGGCCGGGTCCGCCTGCGTAGCAGGCTTGGGGGCAGAAGGCGCGCAGCCACATGAAGTCGCCTTCTTGGATTTCGACCCAGTCGTCGTTGAGGCGGTAGACGGCTTTGCCTTGCAGGACGTAGAGGCCGTGTTCCATGACGTGGGTTTCGGCGAAGGGGATCACGGCGCCGGGTTGGAAGGTGACGATGTTGACGTGCATGTCGTGGGCGAGGTCGTCGGGGTCGACGAAGCGGGTGGTGGCCCAGGTGCCGTCGGTGTCGGGCATGGGGGTGGGGGTGATGTCCTGCTCGCGGGTCACGAACGGTGTGGGGGCCTGGATGCCGTCGGCGGGTTCGTAGGGTTTGCGGACCCAGTTGAACGAGGCGGCTCGGGTGCCGGGGTTGGTCAGGCTCCAGGTGGCCCCGGCGGGCAGGTAGGCGTAGCCGCCGGGTTCGAGGTGGTGTTCGGTGCCCTCGATGGTGAGGGTGAGGGTGCCGGTCATGAGGAACACGACGGATTCGACGCCGGCTTCGGGTTCGGGGCGGGTGCTGCCGCCGCCGGGGGCGACTTCGACGACGTACTGGGCGAAGGTGGTGGAAAAGCCCTGCACGGGCTTGGCCAGGATCCAGGCGCGGGTGCTGGTCCAGCCGGGGAAGTTGCTGGTGACGATGTCGCGCAGCACCCCGCGCGGGATCACGGTGTAGGCCTCGGTGACCACGGCCCGGTCGGTGAGCAGATCGGTCTGCGGCGGCAGTCCACCGGCAGGCGCGAAGTACGACGGC
>NZ_JAWLNX010000005.1:0-22063 GCF_035320975.1 Saccharopolyspora mangrovi
GAGTCCCAGCAGGTCTTCGACGACCTCGCCGCCGCGGGCATCGACCTCGACGACGTGTTCAAGGCGCTGGAGACCGAGGGCGTCGACAAGTTCGAGAAGTCCTGGACCGAACTCCTCGACACCGTCGCCGCTCAGCTCGAGCAGGCCAAGTAAGTAACGCCACGTGCGTTGAGCCGGTCCGGGCCGGTGCGGCGTCATGTCGCACCGGCCCGGATCGGCGAGAATCACCTACGAACTGAAAACTCTTTCGAGCCCTGAAGGATCTTCATGGCAACCGATGTTTCTGTCGAAATCGCCGACACGGCGCTGGCGGCCGAGGCTCGCCCACTGGTCGACCGGCTGACCGCCGATGCGGTTGCCGGCAAGCTCGCCGCCCAGGACGCCACGCTGTGGGGCGCCGACGCCGAGCCCGAGGCCTCCATCCGCCTGTCCTGGACGACGCTGGCCGAGAGCTCCCGGCCGCTGCTGGCCGAGATCGACGCGCTGCGCGCCGAGCTGCACGCCGACGGGCTGGACCGCGTGGTGCTGGCAGGCATGGGCGGTTCCTCGCTGGCGCCCGAGGTGATCACCGGTACCGCCGGTGTCCCGCTGACCGTGCTCGACACCACCGACCCGGGTCAGGTGGCCGACGCGCTGGCCGGTGACCTGGAGCGGACCGTGCTGGTCGTCTCCTCCAAGTCGGGCACCACCGTCGAGACCGACTCCCACCGCCGGATCTTCGAAAAGGCCTTTGAGCAAAACGGAATCGATCCTGTGACCCGCATCATCGTGGTCACCGATCCCGGTTCCCCGATGGAGACCGCGGCCCGCGAGGCCGGTTACCGCAAGGTCTTCACCGCCGACCCGAACGTGGGCGGCCGCTACTCGGCGCTGACCGCGTTCGGTCTCGTCCCGGCCGGTCTGGCGGGCGCCGACATCGCCGGTCTGCTCGACGACGCCGCGACCGCGTTCAAGACCCTCAAGCAGGACTCGGCCGTGAACCCGGCGCTGCAGCTGGCCGCCGCCATCGGTGCGGCGCACGCCAAGGGCGCCGAGAAGCTGGTCTTCGCCGACAGCGGATCCGGCATCGCCGGGTTCGGCGACTGGGTGGAGCAGCTCATCGCCGAGTCCACCGGCAAGAACGGCACCGGCGTGCTGCCGGTCGTCGTGGAGAACGCCGAGGCGCCGGGCTTCGCCGACGCCGGTTCGGACGCCACGACCGTGGCCATCGGACCGGGCATCGACGCCGCCCGGATCAGCACCAGCGGCCCGCTCGGCGGGCAGCTGCTGCTGTGGGAGTTCGCCACCGCGATCGCCGGTCGGCTGCTGGGCATCAACCCGTTCGACCAGCCCGACGTGGAGGCCGCGAAGAAGGCCGCCCGCGCGCTGCTGGACGGGCCCTCCGGTGGCCCGGTGGTGACCCCGGCGACCGTCGACGGTTCCGTCGAGGTGCACACCTCCGGCGAGTGGGCCTCGGCGGGCGTGGGCAACGTGACCGAGGTGCTGCGCGCGTTCCTGGCCACCGCGCCGACCGGCGGCTACCTGGCGATCCAGGCCTACCTGGACCGCCTCGACGACGCCTCGGCCGCGGTGCTGCGCATCGAACTGGCGCGACGGACCGGGCTGCAGACCACCTTCGGCTGGGGTCCGCGGTTCCTGCACTCCACCGGGCAGTACCACAAGGGCGGCCACCAGAACGGCGTCTTCCTGCAGATCACCGGCGACGCCGAGGCCGACCTGGAGGTGCCGGAGCGGCCGTACACGCTGGCGGGCCTGCAGCGCGCCCAGGCGCTGGGTGACGGCCAGGTGCTGGCCGACCACGGCCGTCCGGTGCTGCGACTGCACCTGACCGACCGCGCGGCCGGGCTCGTCGAGCTGGTCAAGGCCGTGCAGAACCTCGGGGGACAGGCGTGACCACGAGCAGTGAATGGACCAACCCGCTGCGAGATGCCCGGGACAAGAGACTCCCGCGGATCGCCGGGCCGTGCGGCCTGACGATCTTCGGCGTCACCGGTGACCTCTCCCGCAAGAAGCTGATGCCGGCGATCTACGACCTGGCCAACCGCGGCCTGCTGCCGCCGGGCTTCGCGCTGACCGGGTTCGCCCGCCGCGACTGGGCCGACCAGGACTTCATGCAGGTCGTCTACGAGGCGGTCAAGGAGAACGCGCGGACCCCGTTCCACCAGACGGTCTGGGACCGGCTGGCGGAGGGCATCCGGTTCGTGCCGGGTTCCTTCGACGACGACGCGGCGTTCGACAAGCTCGCCGAGACCGTCAAGGAGCTCGACGCCGACCGGGGCACCGGCGGCAACCACGCCTTCTACCTGTCGGTGCCGCCGTCGGCGTTCCCGACGGTGCTCAAGCAGCTGTCCCGGTCCGGGTTGACCGACCCGACCGACGAGAGCTGGCGCCGGGTGGTCATCGAGAAGCCGTTCGGCCACGACTCGGACAGCGCCAAGGAGCTCAACCGGATCGTCAACGACGTCTTCCCCGAGGAGTCGGTGTTCCGCATCGACCACTACCTCGGCAAGGAGACGGTGCAGAACATCCTGGCGCTGCGCTTCGCCAACCAGCTGTTCGAGCCGATCTGGAACGCGCACTACGTCGACCACGTGCAGATCACGATGGCCGAGGACATCGGCCTGGGCGGTCGCGCGGGCTACTACGACGGCATCGGCGCGGCCCGGGACGTCATCCAGAACCACCTGCTGCAGCTGATGGCGCTGACGGCGATGGAGGAGCCGGTCTCCTTCTCGCCGGACGACCTGCGCGCGGAGAAGATCAAGGTGCTCTCGGCGACCAAGCCGGTGGGTCCCTTCGACCACACCACCGCGCGCGGCCAGTACACCGGTGGCTGGCAGGGCGGTTCGCTGGTTCCGGGTCTGCACGAGGAGGGCGGTTTCGCGTCCGACTCGATCACCGAGACCTACGCGGCGATCACCCTCGAGGTGGAGAGCCGCCGCTGGGCGGGCGTGCCGTTCTACCTGCGCTCGGGCAAGCGGCTGGGCCGCCGGGTCACCGAGATCGCCGTGGTGTTCAAGCGCGCGCCGCACCTGCCGTTCGACTCCACCATGACCGAGGAGCTGGGGCAGAACGCCCTGGTCATCCGGGTGCAGCCGGACGAGGGCGTGACGATGCGCTTCGGCGCGAAGGTTCCGGGCACCTCGATGGAGGTCCGGGACGTCACGATGGACTTCGGGTACGGCCACGCCTTCACCGAGTCCTCGCCGGAGGCCTACGAGCGGCTGATCCTGGACGTGCTGCTGGGTGAGCCCTCGCTGTTCCCGGTGAACGAAGAAGTCGAACTGTCCTGGAACATCCTGGACCCGGTGCTGGAGCACTGGGAATCGCGCGGCAAGCCCGAGCCGTACAAGGCCGGCACCTGGGGTCCGTCCTCGGCGGACGAGATGCTGGCCCGCACCGGACGCGTCTGGAGGCGACCGTGATCATCGACCTGCCGTCGACAACCACCTCGCAGGTCAACAAGAAGCTGGTGGAGCTGCGCGAGTCCGGTGGCGCCGTGGCGCTCGGCCGGGTGCTGACGCTGGTGATCGCCACCGGCGACGGCACCGAGGTGGAGAAGGCGATCCAGGCCGCCAACGAGGCGAGCCGCGAGCACCCGTGCCGCGTGATCGTGGTGGCCAGCGGTGCCCGCCAAGCCGCTCCCCGGCTGGACGCGCAGATCCGCGTGGGCGGTGACGCCGGTGCCTCCGAGGTCATCGTGCTGCGCCTGTACGGCCCGCTGGCCGACGAGGGCGCGGGGTCGGTCGTGCCGCTGCTGCTGCCGGACGCCCCGGTGGTGACCTGGTGGCCGACCGACGCGCCGGAGGCCCCGGCGAAGGACCCGCTGGGCGCGCTGTCGCACCGCCGCATCACCGACGCGGCGGCCGAGGCGAACCCGATCGAGTCGCTGCAGAAGCGGATCAAGTCCTACGTGGACGGTGACACCGACCTGGCCTGGACGCGCCTGACGTCCTGGCGGGCGATGCTGTCGGCCGCGATGGACCTGCCGCCGCACGAGCGGGTCACCGCCGCCACCGTCACCGGCGCGGCCGACTCGCCGTCGACGGACCTGCTGGCGGGCTGGCTGTCGGCGTACCTGGACATCCCGGTGCGTCGGCTGGAGAGCTCGCGGCCGGGTTCGGGCATCTACTCGGCGGTGCTGGAGCGCCCCTCCGGCAACGTCGAGATCGTCCGCCCGGACGGCAAGGTCGGCACGCTGACCCAGCCGGGGCAGCCGGACCGGCGGATCTCGCTGCAGCGCCGCGAGGTCCAGGACTGCCTGAGCGAGGAGCTGCGCCGCCTCGACCCGGACGAGATCTACGAGGTCACCCTCGGCGGTCTCCAGGGCATCGTGCGCGGCGAGGACTCCGCCGATGAGGACAACTCCGAAGAGGAGGAGCAGTGAGCCGTCCCGAGGCGCTGGTCCACTCCGGCGGTGACGTGCTCGCCGCCGCGGTGGCGGCCCGGCTGATCACCGCGATCACCGACGCGCAGGCCGCTCGCGGCTCGGCGTCGGTGGTGCTCACGGGTGGCCGCACCGGCATCGGCGTGCTGGAGCAGGTCCGCCGCTCCCCCGCGCTGGACGCGGTGAACTGGTCCGCGGTGGACGTCTTCTGGGGCGACGAGCGGTTCCTGCCCGCAGGCGACGGCGAGCGCAACGAGACCCAAGCCCGGCAGGCGCTGCTGGACCACGTCGACGTCGACCCGTCCCGGGTGCACCCGATGGCGCCCTCCGACGGCGAGTTCGGCTCCGACGCGGACGCCGCAGCGGCGCACTACGCCGAGCTGCTCGCCGGGCTGGCGCCCGAGGGCGCGTCGGTGCCGTCGTTCGACGTGCTGATGCTGGGCGTCGGCGAGGAGGGGCACACCGCCTCGCTGTTCCCGAACACCCCGTACGTGCGGGAGGAATCCCGGACCGTGGTGGGCGTGCACGACTGCCCGAAGCCGCCGCCGACCCGGATCTCGCTCACGCTGCCCGCGATCGGCGCTGCGCGCGAGGTCTGGCTGATGACCACCGGCAAGGCCAAGGCCGAACCGGTGGCGGCGGCCCTGGGCGGCGCGAAGCCGGTCGACATCCCCGCCGCGGGAGCCGTCGGCCGCGACCGCACGCTCTGGCTCCTCGACGCCGACGCGGCGGCCGAGCTGAGCTGAGAACCGGCAAGAACGTGAACGCGCCTCCTTCTTCCTGAAGGGGGCGCGTTTTCGTTCGCACTGATCGGTGATGGTCAGTGCGGCGGGGCGGGTTCGGCAATACGCTGTGGCGCGGTCGATGATCGCGGCGAAGGGGATCCGATGCGGAAGCTCAGTTTGCTCGGCACGGCACTGGGTTTGGCGGCGGTCCTGGTGGGACTGCTGGGCACGGCCGGGGTCGCCGCGCCGTCGAGCACGCAGATGCGCGGCGTGTGGATCGCCAGCGTCGCCAACACCGACTGGCCGAGCCGCCAGGGGCTGTCGGCGGAGCAGCAGAAGGCCGAGTACCGGGAGATGCTGGACCAGGCCGTGGCGAACCGGATGAACGCGGTGTTCGTGCAGGTCCGGCCCACTGCTGACGCGTTCTGGCCGTCGGCGCTGGAACCGTGGTCGCACTGGCTGACCGGGCAGCAGGGCCGCGATCCCGGCTACGACCCGATGCGGTTCCTGATCGACGAGGCCCACCAGCGCGGTCTGGAGTTCCACGCCTGGTTCAACCCGTACCGGGTGAGCATGACCGACGACCCGAACTCGCTGGTCCCCACGCACCCCGCCCGGCTCCACCCGGAGTGGACGTTCTCCTACGGCGGCAAGCTGTACTACGACCCGGGCGTGCCGCAGGCCCGCGAGTTCGTCAGCGCCGCGATCATGGACGCGGTGTCGCGCTACGACGTCGACGGCGTGCACCTCGACGACTACTTCTACCCCTACCCCGTCGCGGGCCAGCCGCTCCCGGACGAGCGGACCTTCGCCGCGCACGGCAAGGGGTTCGACAACATCGACGACTGGCGCCGGGACAACGTCGACGAGCTGGTGTCGGGGTTGGACGAGCGGGTGCACGCGGCCCGGCCGGACGCCGAGTTCGGCGTCAGCCCGTTCGGCATCTGGCGCAACGCCAGCAGCGATCCGGCGGGGTCGAACACCAAGGGCATGGAGTCGTACTCGTCGATCTTCGCCGACACCCGTCGCTGGGTCCGGGAGGGCTGGGTCGACTACATCGCGCCCCAGGTGTACTGGCAGTTCGGGCACCCGTCGGCCGACTACGCCGCCGTCGTGCCGTGGTGGTCGAAGACGGTCGCGGGCACCGGCGTGGACCTCTACATCGGCCAGGCCGCCTACAAGGTCGGCCAACCGAACTGGACCGACCCGGCCGAACTCACCCACCACCTCGCGTTCAACGCGGGCCAACCCCACGTCAAGGGCGACCTCTACTTCAGCGCCAAGTCCCTGACCACGGTCGCCCGCGAAGCGATGGCCCAGGTCGTCCAAAACCACTACACCCGCTGAAACCCGGACCACCGCAGCAATCACAACCCGGATTACCGGAGTAATCGGGGTACGGATTACGGCGGTAATCGGGGGACGGATTACGGCGGTAATCCGGGGACGGATTACGGCGGTATTCCGGGGAGTGCTGGTCAGGCGTCTCGGTAGAGCTGGAGGCGGAGGTCTCTGGCCCTGGTCATGTGGGTTCTGGCGAGACCGCCCGCTCGGTCCGGGTCCCGGGATTCGATGGCCTGGATGAGGTCGTGGTGCTCGGCGAGGGCTTCGGCCCAGCGGCCGGGGATCTCCAGGGTGGTGGCCGGGTAGCGGGTGAGGTGGTTGTTGAGCCTGGTCAGCAGGTCGACGACCGTGCCGTTGTGGCTCGCGGCCCAGATCGCCTCGTGGACCGCGCGGTTGGCGGCCGCCATCGCCGCCGAGTCCTCGGGTGAGACGGCGTCCATGACGGACTGGGCCTTGTGGATGCGGATGAGGTCGAAGTCCCCGTGCCGGGTCGCGGCGGCCGACGCGGCGGTGGCTTCGAGGGCGATGCGGACCTCGTAGATCTCCAGGATCTCCTCGGGGCTGCGGGTGCGGACCCGCATGCCGCGGTCACCGCGTTCGACCAGGCCGTCCTGCTCCAGCCTGCGCAGGGCTTCGCGGATGGGCGTGCGGCTGGTGCCGTACCGCTCGGCGAGGGAGATCTCCACCAGGTTGGCGCCGGCGTCGAAGGTGCCGTCCACGATCTCGCCGCGCAGCCGCTCGTACACCTCGGACAGGGCCGCCATCTCCTTCGTCGCTCGATCCACCTGGCAGAACGCCAGGATACTCAGGCGGTCGCGGCACCGGCCCCGGCGAGCCTGCCGAACACCGCACCCGAGGTCAGCCCGCTGCCGCCCGGGTAGTTCCCGGAGAACAGCCCGCCGACCATCTCACCGCAGGCGAACAGGCCCGCGATCGGCGCGCCGGAGGTGTCGAGCACTCGGGCCGCGGCGTCGACGTGCAGACCGCCGAAGGTGAAGGTGATGCCGCAGCCCACCGCGAACCCGTAGTAGGGCGGGGTGTCCAGCGCGAGGGCCCAGTTGGACTTGGGCGGTTCGACGCGCGCGGCCCGCCCGTCCTTGACGGCCGGGTCGAACTCGGCGTCCACGATGGACTCGTTGAACTCCCGCACGGTGCGGTCGAGCCGTTGGGCGTCGATTCCCAGCGCTGCGGCGAGTTCCAGCAGCGTGTCGGCCCGGGCGGCGGCGATCGGGTGCGAGTCGTACTCCTCGGAGCGCAGCAGCGGGCGGGTTTTCGCGTCGAAGAGCTGGAAGGCCCGGCCGTCGGGCTGGCGCAGGATCTCCCGTCCGTACTTGGCGTAGGTGTAGTTGCGGAAGTCCGCGCCCTCGTCGACGAACCGCTCCCCCGCCCGGTTGACCACGATGCCGATGGGATAGCTCTGCCGGGTCAGCTGGTTGGTCAGCTCCCGGTCGCCGCCGTCGGGGTCGGCGTCGGCGTCCCACGCGGTGCTGTGGCAGGTGGTCCAGTCGCCGTGCGGCGCCGCGCCTGCGGCCAGCGCCAGGTCGAGGACGTCGCCGGTGTTGGTGGGCGTGCCGCGCACGTGCGCCCGGGCCCACTCGGGGCCGAGGTTGCGGGCGCGGCGCTCCGCCGAAGCCTCGAAACCGCCTGCCGCCAGCACGATCGCACCGGCCGAGACCCGGTGCTCGACGCCGTCGGCCCGGTAGGTGACGCCGCGGTCGTCGAGGTGCAGGGCGGTCACCTCGGCGCCGTAGCGGATCTCGACGCCTTCTCGCAGCGCGGCGGCGGTGTGCTCGGCGATCAGCCCCTTGCCGCCGCCGACGGTGCCGACGTGCAGGCCGCCGGAGAACACCCACTTGCCGCCGGAGAGGTAGGCCTGCCGCTCGTACATCAACCGCCAGGTCAGGCCCTTGCTCGCGAGCCACCGCACGGTGTCGGTGGATCGGGAGACGAGCACGTCGGTGAGCACCGGGTCGCAGCGGCCGCCGGTCACCCGGTCCATGTCGGCGCGGAAGGCGGCGGCCGGGTAGGCGGGAACCACCGAGTCGGGGTGGCGCTCGTCGGGTTCGAGCAGGTCGGCGATCTCGTCGAGGTCGTCGAAGGTGAACCGGAACGCCCCGGCCGTGTAGTAGGAGTTGCCGCCTGCGGCGTCCTCGGGCGCCTTCTCCAGCAGCAGCACCCGGGCTCCGTTCTCGGCGGCCGAGTGCGCCGCCGAGAACCCGGCGTTGCCGCCACCGACCACCACGACGTCGAAGTCCACCACCACAAACCTCCTGCACACGACTGTATGCAGAAGCATACTGAATCAGGTGCGGTCTGCGAAGGCCTCCACCTGGGCGGTCGTCCCGGCGACGACGAGCGTGTCCCCCCGGCCGACCTCGGTGTCGGCGGTGGCGTAGGTGAAGTCCTCGCCGGGCCGCTTGATGCCGACGACCGTCACGCCGTACTTGGAGCGCAGCTTGAGCTCGCCGAGCGTGCGGCCGACGGCTTCGGCGGGCGCGTGGGTCTTGACCAGCGCGTAGTGCTCGGCGAGCTCGATGTAGTCCAGCATCCGGCCGTTGACCAGGTGCGCGACCCGCTCCCCCATCTCGTGCTCGGGCAGCACCACGTGGTGCGCGCCGACCCGTTCGAGGATGCGGCCGTGCTGCCGGCTGGTGGCCTTGGCCCAGATGTGCGGGATGCCGAAGTCGGACAGCAGCGAGGTGGTGAGGATGCTGGCCTCGAGGTCGGTGCCGATGGCGACCACGGCCCGCTTGAACTGGTGCACGCCGAGCTGCCGCAGGCTCTCGGGGTCGGTGCTGTCGGCGACGGCGGTGTGGGTGAGCTCGTCGGCGTGGCGCTGCACCTCGTTCGGCCGCGAGTCCAGCGCCAGCACCTCCGAGCCGCGGCGCACGAGTTCGGCGGCCAGCGAGCTGCCGAACCGGCCGAGGCCGATGACCACGATCTGGTTGGTGTCGTCGTTCCTAGCCAACGATGGGTCGCTCCTCCGGTAGTTCGTAGCGGCGGACGCGTTCGCGGAGCGCGAGCGCGGACGCCAGGGTGATCGGGCCGAGCCTGCCGATGAACATCAGCAGCACCAGCAGCACCTGCCCGAAGGCCGGCAGCTGGGCGGTGATCCCGGTGGACAGGCCGACGGTGGCGAACGCCGAGACGGCCTCGAACAGCACCTGGTCGAGCCCGAACGGGCTGATGGCCAGCAGGACCAGCACGGTGAGCATCACGGACGCGACGCCGAGCAGCACGATCGTCAGCGCTTGCCGCTGCACGGCCGCCGGCAGCTGCCTGCCCATCACGTGCACGGTGGGCTCACCGCGGATCTCGGCGAGGATCACGAACGCCAGCAGCGCGAAGGTGGTGACCTTGATGCCTCCGGCGGTTCCGGCGCTGCCGCCGCCGATGAACATCAGGATGTCCTGCAGCAGCAGGGTACCGGGGTGGAAGGCGGCGACGTCGAGGCTGTTGAACCCGGCGGTGCGCGGCATGACGCCGCTGGAGAACCCGGCGAGCAGCTTGCCGGGCCAGGACATCGGGCCGAGGGTGCCGGGGTTGGTCCACTCGGCGGCGGTGATCCCGGCCGCGCCCACGACCAGCAGCAACGCGGTCGCCAGCAGCGTGACCTTGGCGTGCATGGTCCAGCGGCGGGATTCGCGGAGGTGGCGGAAGATCTCCACCCACACCGGGAAGCCGAGCCCTCCGGCGATCACGGCGAGGCAGATCGGCAGGATGAACCACGGGTCGGTGGCGAAGGAGACCAGGTTGTCGCTGCGCAGCGCGAACCCGGCGTTGTTGAACGCCGAGATCGCGTGGAAGAGGCCCTCGTAGATCGCCCGGCCGAGCCCCTGCTGGTAGCCGGTGATCAGTCGCGCGGTCAACAGCACCGCCACGACCAGCTCGAACAGCAGGCTCAGCGCGATGACGCGGGTGACCGTGCGCCGCACGTCGCCGAGCCCGAGCGCCTTGGTCTCGGCCTGCGCGGTCAGCCGCATCCGCAGCCCGAACCGGCGGAACATCAGCAGGCTCAGCAGCGAGGCGACGGTCATGATCCCGAGGCCGCCGAGCTGGATGAGCACCAGGATGATCACTTCCCCGGCGGTGGAGAAGTGGGTGGGCGTGTCCACCACGATCAGCCCGGTCACGCACACCGCCGAGGTGGCGGTGAACAGTGCCGGGAGCAGCTCGGTGCGCTCACCGCTCTCGGCCGAGAAGGGCATCATCAGCAAAGCGGTGCCGATCGCGATGAGGGCTGCGAAGCCCAGCACGATCGGCACCGACGGACGCCGCGCGACGGCGGCGAACCCGCGCTCAACAGCAGGGATGACGCTCACGCGTGCACCCTACGTCGAGCAGGTGATCAGGGTTCGCTGACCACGACGACCCCGTCGCTGTCGGCGTAGACGTACTCGCCGGGCACGAACTTCACACCGCCGAGCTCGACGACCTCGTCGAGGACGCCTTCGCCGGTCTTGGTGGACTTGCGCGGGTTGGTGCCCAGGGCCTTCACGCCGAACTCCATGCCGCCGATGACCGCGGAGTCGCGGATGGCGCCGTTGACGATGATCCCACTCCACCCGTTGGACCGGCCCAGCTCGGCGATGATGTCGCCGACCAGCGCGGTGTGGATCGAGCCGGAACCGTCGATGACCAGCACCGCTCCGTCACCGGGCTCGGACAGGGTCTTCTTCAGCAGCGCGTTGTCCTGGAAGCAGGTGACGGTCCGGATCCGCCCCTCGAAGGCCACCACACCCCCGTAGTCGCGGAACTGCACGTCGCAGCTGCGCACCTCCGGCCCCTCGCGGTCCGCCAGATCAGCAGTAGCCAAGCCCATCAAACCCTCCCGGGAAAAGCAGCAGAACTGCAAAAACCCTACCCGCCAGTAACAACAACAGCCAAGCCCAAACCAACCAACCACCGTCAGGCAACCGGCGAAGCCGGTTTCTCCTTACCCCACCTAAGGCGCTGGCACCGCCGCGGGTTCTCGGACGCCTTCTGGGGAGGACAGCCGCAGCGCCGTGTATTGGACATACACAAGTCGCGGATCCCGGAGCCAGAAGGCGCCTGAGGTTCCGCTTCTGGCACCGCTACGCACAGGGACCACGGAGTAGTTTCACGAAACCCGACAACAGCAAAATCCGGGCCTGGGAAGAAGATCCCAGACCCGGATTCTGATAAAAAATCAACGCCCCTTGCGTTCGCGGAGCTTTGCGAGCGCTTCGTCCAGGATCTTCATCCCGTCCTCATCACTCCGCCGCTCCTTCACGTACGCGAGGTGGCTCTTGTACGGCTCGTTGCGCTTGGCCGAGGGAGGGTTCTGCTCATCCCGCCCTGCGGGCAGTCCGCAGCGCGGGCAGTCCCACTCCTCCGGCACTTCGGCGTCGAGCGCGAACGACGGCCTGCTGTGATGCGCGTTGGCGCACCAGTAGTCGATCCGCTTCCGCGGAGCGGCTTCCCCCCGTTCAGACTCGCCTACCGTGGGGCCCGACCCCACACGAGTGCCGCGAATGGCATTACCGCCAGACATCCATCCTCACCCACCAAGCGGCCCGGGGTTTCTCGACCGTCCGTGCGGCCGGTCGATCAACCGATCTTGATCAACAGGCCGACGCCGATGATGGAGATGACCCACAGCGCCATGACGAACAGCGTCATTCGGTCGAGGTTCTTCTCCGCCACGCTGGAGCCGGCCAGGTTTGACTGCATACCGCCGCCGAACAGCGAGGAGAGCCCGCCCCCCTTGGCCCGGTGCAGCAGGACGAGCAGCACCAGCAGGACACTCGTCACGATCAACATGATCTGCAGGAAAAGAGTCATATCGTCCTCGTTCGCACAGCGGTTCGCAACCTAGAGTACCGGCCCGCCGACCCCCAGTTGACCAGTCCACCCACTTACGCACCGAGGGTCCCACACGACGACCTCGGATTCTTCGGCGGGCGAGAACCGGCCACCGGGATTCTCGAAGCGGAATTCACCCGAAACGACGAGAGGGCACCACCGGCCGGAACCGGCGGTGCCCTCTCGCGTCGGTCACGGCAGCGGGCCGCCCGCGGCCATCGCGGAGAGCTTGGCGAACTCGTCGGCGTTCAGGCTGGCGCCGCCGACCAGCGCGCCGTCGACGTCGGTCTGGCCGACCAGCTCGCCGATGTTGCTGGACTTCACCGAGCCGCCGTAGAGCACGCGGATCTCGTCGGCGATCTCCTTGCCGTACTTGTCCGACAGCGCCTGCCGCAGCGCCCCGCACACCTCCTGGGCGTCGGCGGCGGTGGCCACCTTGCCGGTGCCGATGGCCCACACGGGCTCGTAGGCGATGACGGTGCCGCGGACCTGCTCGGCCTTGAGGCCCTTGAGGCCGTTGATCAGCTGCGTGGTGCAGTGCTCGACGTGCCCGCCGGCTTCGCGGACGTCGAGGGCCTCGCCGACGCACAGGATGGGCGTCATCTCGTTCTTGAGGACCTGCCGGACCTTCTTGTTGACCAGCTCGTCGGTCTCGGCGTGGTACTCGCGGCGCTCGGAGTGGCCGACCACGACGTAGCTGCAGCCGAGCTTGGCCAGCATCGGGCCCGAGACCTCACCGGTGTAGGCACCGGACTCGTGCTCGGAGACGTCCTGCGCGCCGTACTTGATCAGCAGCTTGTCGCCGTCGATCAGGGTCTGGACGCTGCGGATGTCGGTGAACGGCGGGATGACCGCCACCTCGACCTTGGCGAAGTACTTCTCCGGCAGCGCGAAGGCGAGCTTCTGCACCAGGGCGATGGCCTCGAGGTGGTTGAGGTTCATCTTCCAGTTGCCGGCGATGAGGGGCTGACGAGCCATCAGGCGTCACCTTCCAGGACCTGAACACCCGGGAGCTCCTTGCCCTCCAGGTACTCCAGCGACGCGCCACCGCCGGTGGAGATGTGCGAGAAGCCGTCCTCGGGCAGGCCGAGGGTGCGCACGGCCGCGGCAGAGTCACCGCCGCCGACGACGCTGAAGGCCTCGGAGTCGACGATGGCCTGCGCGATGCCGCGGGTGCCTTCGGCGAAGGCCGGGAACTCGAACACGCCCGCCGGGCCGTTCCAGAACACGGTTCCGGCGCCGCGCAGGACCTCGGCGAACTGCTCGACGCTGCGCGGGCCGATGTCCAGGCCCATCCAGCCGTCGGGGATGGCGTCGGCGTCGACGGTCTGCTTGTCGGCGTCGGCGGCGAAGCGGTCGCCCGCCACGATGTCGACCGGCAGCACGATCTTGTCGGCGGCTTCGGCCAGCAGCGCCTTGGTGTTGTCGATCTGGTCTTCCTGCAGCAGCGAGGAGCCCACGCCGTGGCCCTGGGCGGCCAGGAAGGTGTAGGCCATGCCGCCGCCGATGAGCAGCTTGTCGACCTTGGGCAGCAGGGCCTTGATCACGCCGAGCTTGTCGGAGACCTTGGAGCCGCCGAGCACGACCGCGTAGGGGCGCTTGGCGTCGCCGGTGAGGGTGCGCAGCACCTCGACCTCGGCGAGCACGAGGCCGCCCGCGTAGGCGGGCAGCTTCTTGGCGACGTCGTAGACCGAGGCCTGCTTGCGGTGCACGACGCCGAAGCCGTCGGAGACGAAGGCGGCGCCGTCGCCGACGAGCGCGGCGAGGTCGGCGGCCAGCGACTCGCGCTCGGCGTCGTCCTTGCTGGTCTCGCGCGCGTCGAAGCGCACGTTCTCCAGCAGCGCGACACCGCCGTCGGCCAGCCCGGCGACGGTGGACTTGGCGGAGTCGCCGACGAGGTCGCCGGCCAGCGAGACGTCGGCGTGCAGCAGCTCGCCGAGGCGGCGGGCGACCGGCGCCAGCGAGTACTGCGGGTCGGGCTCGCCCTTCGGGCGGCCGAGGTGCGCGGTCACCACGACCTGCGCGCCGGCCGCGCTGAGCTTGGAGATGGTCGGCAGGGAGGCGCGCACCCGGCCGTCATCGGTGATCTTGTCGCCGTCCAGCGGCACGTTGAGGTCGGCGCGCACCAGGACGCGACGACCGCGCACGCCCTCGGACAGCAGATCGTCGAGGTTCTTCACGCTTCAACTCCTACGTGAGACGGGAAGACCCGCATGAGCCGGGCGGAAGCGCTGCGGCTCATGCGGGTCTCATTGCTCTTTCCACCACTCTCGCAACTTGCACCGCCGCGGGTTCTCAGGCGTTCTCTGGCGAGGACAGCCGTAGCGCCGTGTATTGGACATACATCAGTCTCGGATCCCGGAGCCAGAGGACGCCTGAGGTTCCGCTACCGCACCGCTGCGCAAGCCGAGTCGTGGAATCCAATTCCCTTGCTCAGGCCAGCTTGGAACCGACGAGGGCGGTGAGGTCGGCGAGGCGGTTGGAGTAGCCCCACTCGTTGTCGTACCAGCCGACGATCTTGACCTGGTTGCCGATGACCTTGGTCAGCGGCGCGTCGAAGATCGTCGAGTGCGGGTCGGTGACGATGTCGCTGGAGACGATCGGGTCCTCGTTGTACTTGAGGATGCCCTTGAACCGGCCCTCGGCAGCGGCGGCCTTGAAGGCCTCGTTGACCGACTCGACGGTGGCTTCCTTCTGCACCGTGGCGGTCAGGTCGGTGACCGAACCGGTCGGCACCGGCACGCGCATGGCGTAGCCGTCGAGCTTGCCGTTGAGCTCCGGGATGACCAGGCCGATGGCCTTGGCCGCACCGGTGCTGGTGGGCACCACGTTGACCGCGGCGCCACGGGCGCGGCGCAGGTCCTTGTGCGGGCCGTCCTGCAGGTTCTGGTCCGCGGTGTAGGCGTGCACCGTGGTCATCAGGCCCTGCTCGATGCCGAAGGTGTCGTTGAGGACCTTCACCATCGGGGCCAGGCAGTTGGTGGTGCAGGAGGCGTTGGAGACGATGGTCTGCGTGCCGTCGTACTTCTCGTCGTTGGCGCCCAGCACCACGGTCAGGTCCTCGCCCTTGGCCGGGGCCGAGATGATGACCTTCTTCGCGCCGCCCTCGTCGACGTGCTTGCGGGCGTCGGAGGCGTTGGTGAAGAAGCCGGTGGACTCGACGACGACGTCCACACCCAGGTCGCCCCACGGCAGCTTGCCCGGGTCACGCTCGGCGAGGATCTTGATGAGCTTGCCGCCCACCTCGATGCCCTCACCGGTGACCTTCACCTCCTGGTCGAGACGACCAAGGATGCTGTCGTACTTGAGCAGGTGCGCCATGGTCGCGACGTCGCCCAGGTCGTTGGCGGCCACGATCTCGATGTCGTGATCACTGGCGGTCGCCGCACGCCAGAAGTTCCGCCCGATCCGACCGAAGCCGTTGATACCTACGCGAACGGTCACGCCGATCTCTCCTCGTGACTGACCCGGCCGATGACTTCGGCGGGTGAGTTGATGGTCTCGGGTTCACCCTATCTGCCTCGGCAGACCCCGCACATGGGCGGTCGAGGGCCGTCACGGCGCGTGGGGGTGAGCGGTACCGAGGATACCCGCGAAACCCGACGTCGACGGCATCTTTGCTGTTCAGAGGGCCACGCCGAGACCTGTCGCGAATGCGTCACCGGTGATCGGAATCTCTGCACCGGTTCGGCCGCCCCTGGCCTGCCCAGGAGCGACGAATCCCCCTCGGCGCGTTCGTCAGGAACGCACCCGAGGGGGATTCGCGATCAAGCGATCAGGCTTCCGCTTCGAGCATCTCCGCGGTCACCGCGGATTCGGTGTCCGGGACGCCGAGTTCGCGGGCGCGCTTGTCGGCCATCGCCAGCAGCCGCCTGATGCGTCCGGCGACCGCGTCCTTGGTCATCGGCGGGTCGGCGAGCTGGCCGAGCTCCTCCAGCGACGCCTGGCGGTGGGCCAGGCGCAGCCGTCCCGCGACCGTGAGGTGGTCGGGGGCGTTCGGGCCGAGCAGGTCCAGGGCCCGTTCCACGCGGGCCGCCGAGGCGACCGCCGCGCGGGCCGAGCGGCGCAGGTTCGCGTCGTCGAAGTTGGCCAGCCGGTTGGCGGTGGCGCGCACCTCGCGCCGCATCCGGCGCTCCTCCCAGGACAGCACGCTGGAGTGGGCGCCGAGCCTGGTCAGCAGCGCGCCGATGGCGTCGCCGTCGCGGACCACGACCCGATCGGCACCGCGCACCTCGCGCGACTTGGCCGACACGCCGATCCGCCGCGCGGAGCCGACCAGCGCCAGCGCGGCCTCCGGGCCGGGGCAGGTGACCTCCAGGGAGGACGACCGGCCGGGCTCGGTCAGCGAGCCGTGCGCCAGGAACGCGCCGCGCCAGGCGGCTTCGGAGTCGCAGGAGCCGCCGGAGACCACGTGCGCGGGCAGCCCGCGCACGGGACGGCCGCGCGGGTCGAGCAGCCCGGTCTGCCGGGCCAGCCCTTCACCGTCCTTGACCACGCGCACCACGTAGCGGGTGCCCTTGCGGAGTCCACCTGAGGTGATCACGTGCACGTCGGAGTGGTGGCCGAACAGCTCGTGGATCTCCTTGCGCAGCCTGCGCGCGGTGGACCCGCTGTCCAGTTCGGCCTCGACCACCACCCGGCCGGCGACGATGTGCAATCCGCCGGCGAAGCGCAGCAACGACGACACCTCCGCTCGTCGGCAGCAGGTCTTGCTCACCGACAACCGGCTCAATTCGTCCTTGACCGCCGCGGTCATCGCCACTGGTCCGTCCTCCTCTCCAGTGCGGCCCGCAGGCTCGCCGCGAGCGCCTGCGGGTCGTGCCGTCCCGGCACGGCGGGGGCGGCGATCTTGTCCAGCAAGGTCCACGCACCCAGGTCCGAGGCCGCCGAGCGCAGCCGGTCCGGGGTGGGCACCGAGTCCGCATCGGCCAGCACGGCGTCGATCTTCAGCCGGGGCGCGTGTTGCGAGAGTACGTCGAGGTGTTGTTCGGGCGAGAAGCCCGCCGTCTCACCCGGCTGGGGGATGAGGTTGAGCACCACGAAGCGGCGCGCCGAAGTGGTCACCAGAGCCTCGTGCAGCTCCGGGACCAGCAGGTGTGGCAGTACGCTGGTGAACCAGGAGCCGGGTCCGAGCAGCACCAGATCGGCGTCGGTGACGGCCTCCACGGCCTGAGGGCACGCGGTCGGCTGATCGTCGCCGTTGGCGTGCAATCGCACTTGTTTCACCCGACCGGGCGTACTCGCGAGGGCGACCTGGCCTCGAATGGTGCGCACGGCCTCCGGATCGGAGTCGAGTCCGACGACGTCGCCGATCATGTCCAGCGGCCGCGTCGACATCGGAAGCACTCGTCCCCGCACGCCCAAGAGCTTGCACGCGTGGTCAAGCACCTCGACCGGGTCCCGCAGCACCTCCAGCAGTCCGGCGAGCAGCAGGTTGCCGACGGCGTGCCCGGCCAGCGCGCCCGAACCGCCGAAGCGGTGCTGGAACACCTGCGACCACAGCTGCCCCTGGTCGCCCTCGTCGGCCAGCGCAGCGAGGGCTTTGCGCAGGTCACCGGGCGGCAGCAGGCCGAGCTCGCGGCGCAGCCTGCCCGAGGACCCGCCGTCGTCGGCGACCGTGACCACGGCCGTCACGTCGGGGGTGATCCGGCGCAGCGCCGCCAGCGACGCCTGCAGCCCGTGCCCGCCGCCCAGGGCGACCGCGCGGAGCGGCCGGTCCTCGCCCGTCACTCGCGCCCCAGGTCCCGGTGGACCGTCTTGACCATCATCCCGTCGTCCTCGGCCAGCCTGCGGGCCAGCTCCTCCACCAGCGCCACGCTGCGGTGCTTGCCGCCGGTGCAGCCCAGCGCCAGCGTCAGGTAGCGCTTGCCCTCCCGGTGGTACCCGGCGCCGACCAGCCGCAGCAGCTGCTGGTAGCTCTCCATGAACTCCTCGGCGCCCTCCTGGCCGAGCACGTAGTTGCGGACCTCCTCGTCGAGGCCGTTGAACTCGCGCAGCTCGGGGATCCAGAACGGGTTGGGCAGGAACCGGCAGTCCATCACCAGGTCGGCGTCCATCGGCAGGCCGTACTTGTAGCCGAAGGACAGCACGGTCACCCGGGTGCGGGTGCTGGCCTCGGTGCCGAAGGCGTCCTCGATCTTGGTGCGCAGCTGGTGCACCGACAGGCCGGTGGTGTCCAGCACCAGGTCGGCCTCCGAGCGCAGCCGCGACAGCAGCGAGCGCTCGGCGGCGATGCCGTCGGCCAGCCTGCCGTCGCCCTGCATGGGGTGACCTCGGCGGACCTGCTCGAAGCGGCGGATCAGCACCTCGTCGGTGGCCTCCAGGAACAGCACCTTCGGCTTGTAGCCGCGGGCGTCGAGGTCCTTGATCACCGAGCCGAGGTCTTCGGTGAAGGCCCGGCTGCGCACGTCCATCACGACCGCGACGCGGGTGATCTGGCCGCTGGAGCGGGCACCCAGCTCGACCATCGTGGCGATCAGCTCCGGCGGCAGGTTGTCCACCACGAACCAGCCGAGGTCCTCCAGGCACTTGGCCGCGGTGCTGCGGCCGGCTCCGGACAGGCCGCTGACGACCGCGACCTCGATGCCCGAATGCTCGTCACTCACTTTGTTCCCCTCGTTTTCCGGCTGTCCCTTCGGCCAGCGCCGCGTGCACGGTCTCCGCGGTGCTGCGGCCGATCCCGGGTACCGCCACGATGTCCTCGACCGAGGCCTGGCGAAGTTTCTTCACCGAGCCGAAGTGCTTGAGCAGCGCCGCACGTCGAGTCTCGCCGAGACCCGGGATCGAGTCCAATGTGGAGCTCGTCATCCGCTTGCCGCGCTTGGCCCGGTGGTAGCTGATGGCGAAGCGGTGAGCCTCGTCGCGGACGCGCTGCAGCAGGTACAGCGCCTCGCTGGTGCGCGGCAGGATCACCGGATCGGGGTCGGCGGGCAGCCACACCTCCTCGAGGCGCTTGGCCAGGCCGATCACCGCGACGTCGGTGATGCCCATCTCGGTCAGCGCGTCGGCCGCGGCGTTGGCCTGCGGTCCGCCACCGTCGATGACCAGCAGGTTCGGCGGGTAGGCGAACTTCTTGGGCCTGCCGGTGTCGGGGTCGATCGCACTCGCGACCTCGCCCTCCGGGGCCTCGTCCTTGGCGGTCTCGCTGAGGTAGCGCGCGAAGCGCCGGCGCACGACCTCGTCGATCGAACCCACGTCGCCACCTTCGGCGCCTTCGCGGACCTCGAAGCGGCGGTACTCGGA
The DNA here is from genome assembly GCF_035320975.1 of Saccharopolyspora mangrovi. Lineage (NCBI taxonomy): Bacteria > Bacillati > Actinomycetota > Actinomycetes > Pseudonocardiales > Pseudonocardiaceae > Saccharopolyspora > Saccharopolyspora mangrovi. The sequence continues at coordinate 19,525 of NZ_JAWLNX010000005.1, forward strand.
CTTGCGGGGCACGCCGTCCTCGAAGACCACCAGGGAGGCCACCACGTCGCTGCCCTGCACGTGGCTGACGTCGATGCACTCGATGCGCAGCGGCGCGGTGTCCAGCGCGAGCGCCTCCTGCAGCTCCTGCAGCGCCGCCGAGCGGGCGGTGAGATCACCGGCGCGGCGCAGCTTGTACTGCTGGAAGGCCTCCTTGGCGTTGCGCTCGACGGTTTCCATCAGCGCACGCTTATCACCGCGCTGCGGCACGCGCAGGCTGACGCGGCTGCCGCGCAGTTCGCCGAGCCAGCCCGCGATGGTCCCGGAGTCCTCGGGCAGGTCGGGCACCAGGACCTCGCGCGGCACCGGGGTGCCGCCGGCGTCGGCCTGGTCGGCCAGGGCGGCCTGCTCGCCGTAGAACTGGGTGAGGAACTGCGAGGTGAGCTCCGAGGTGCTGGTCTCCTCGGTCTTGTCGATCACCCAGCCCCGCTGGCCGCGCACCCGGCCGCCGCGGATGTGGAAGACCTGCACCGCGGCGGCGAGCTCGTCCTCGGCGAAGGCGACCACGTCGGCGTCGGTGCCGTCGCCGAGCACCACGGCCTGCTTCTCCATCGCGCGGCGCAGCGCTTCGAGGTCGTCGCGCAGCCGGGCGGCGCGCTCGAACTCCAGCTCCGCCGAGGCCGCCTGCATCTGCTTGTCGAGCTTGCGCATCAGCTGGTCGGTCTGACCTGCCAGGAAGTCGCAGAAGTCCTCGACGATGCCCCGGTGCTCCTCGGCGCTGACCCGGCCGACGCACGGCGCCGAGCACTTGCCGATGTAGCCGAGCAGGCACGGGCGGCCGATCTGGGAGTGCCGCTTGAACACCCCGGCCGAGCAGGTGCGCGCGGGGAACACCCGCAGCAGCAGGTCCAGCGTCTCGCGGATCGCCCAGGCGTGGGCGTAGGGGCCGAAGTAGCGGACGCCGCGCTTGCGGGGACCCCGGTAGACGTGCAGCCGCGGGTACTCCTCGTGCAGCGTCACCGCCAGCACCGGGTAGGACTTGTCGTCGCGGTAGCGGACGTTGAACCTGGGGTCGTACTCCTTGATCCAGGAGTACTCCAGCTGCAGCGCCTCGACCTCGGTGCCCACCACGGTCCACTGCACGCCGGTGGCGGTGGTGACCATCTGCCGGGTGCGCGGGTGCAGCCCGGCGAGGTCGGCGAAGTACGAGGACAGCCTGCTGCGCAGGCTCTTCGCCTTGCCGACGTAGATCACGCGCCCGGTGGCGTCGTGGAAGCGGTAGACGCCCGGGGCGTCCGGGATCGTGCCTGGTGCGGGTCGGTAGGTGGACGGGTCGGCCACGCCACCAGCCTACGTGCGAGCCCCGACGGGACTCGTCGGCGGCCGGTCACCACAGCGGGTGCGGATCAGGGCACACTGGGTGGTCCACGATCTTCCACACGCGCCGCCGGGAGGTAGAGCCTTGAGCTACGCCAACACCAGTCCCGACCGAGCCAACCCCGATCGATCCGCCCCCGACCGCGCGACGCTGGCCGAAGTCGGCACCGGCGTGCACGCGTGGGTCCAGCCGGACGGTTCGTGGTGGATCAACAACGCGGGCGCGGTGGTCACCGACGAAGGGATCGTGCTGGTCGACACCTGCGCGACCGCCGAGCGCACCCGGCGCTTCCTGGAGGCGGTCCGCGGGGTGGGCGGGGAAGCGCCGATCCGCTTCGCGGTCAACACCCACCTGCACGGCGACCACACCCACGGCAACGCGCTGCTGCCGGACTCCACCGTCCTCATCGGACACTCCGCGACCCGGGACGGCATCCTCGCCGACACGCTGCTGGACCAGACCCCGCCGATCTGGGAACCCGCGCCGCGGTGGGAGATCACCGAGCACCGCGCCCCGTCGGTGGTGCTGCGCGACTCGCTGACGCTGCACCTGGGCGAGCGGGCGATCGAGCTGCACCACCCCGGGTTCACCGCGCACACGCCCGGCGACGTCGTCGCCTGGGTGCCGGACTCGGCCGTGCTGTTCAGCGGCGACCTGCTGTTCCACGGGGTGACGCCGCTGGTGTTCATGGGATCGGTGGAGGGCGCGCTGAAGTCGCTGGAGTGGCTTGCGGGGTTCCGGCCCACCGCCGTGGTCCCGGGCCACGGGCCGACGCTGCCCGGCTCCGCGCTCCCCCGCGTCCTGGAGGACCACGCCCGCTACTACCGCTTCGTCCTGGACACCGCCCGCAAGGCGCGCATCGACGGGCTCAGCCCGCTGGAGGCCGCGAAGCACTGCGACCTCGGCGAGTTCGCCAACTGGCCGGACGCCGAGCGCATCGTGCTCAACCTCCACCGCGCCTACGCCGAGGCCGACGAGCGCGACATGGAACTCGCCGCCGCCTTCGCCGACACCCTCACCTACCACGGCGGGCCGCTGCAGACCCACGTCTAGGTGTCACCCGGGCAGGGGCCGAACCGTCGAATTTCGCGCGAAGTTCGACCGGCGCGCACAGCGTTCCAACTTCGCGCGAAATTCGAATCCCCCGGTCCGGGCGAGAAAGTGGCGCGAAAAAGGGAGGCG